>JAHZBS010000021.1:0-18644 GCA_019423265.1 Clostridiales bacterium | reverse complement strand
GAATGCCCTGCAAAACAGCGGGATTCAGGAGAAGGTGTACTCTCTGCCACGGGGGATGGACACCGTTCTGACAAGAGAGTTTGATGAGGACGGGGCAGTGCTGTCGGGAGGGGAGGCGCAAAAAATTTCCATCGCCAGAATCTTTGCTAAGGATTGTGAGCTGGTAATCATGGATGAGCCTTCGTCCGCCCTCGACCCCATTGCGGAACACGCCATGTATGACAATATGATGCGCGCATGTGAGAATAAAAGCGTTATCTTTATCTCTCACCGCCTGGCGTCCGCGGCCATGGCAGACCGGATCTACCTGCTGGAGAACGGCCGCATTGTGGAGCAGGGGACCCACGGGGAGCTTATGCGCCGTGGCGGCCGGTACAAGGAGATGTTCAGCATTCAGGCCAAGAACTACGGGGAGAAGGGGGCGGCCGTATGAAACCGAATCGGGCAAAAGCGGCGGCAAATATTTGGTTTATGCTGCGCCAGGTTGCCCGGTATACGCCGGGCTATATGGCGCTGATGGTTGTGGAGGGCGTCGTCTGGGGGGCGATCCACGCCTTATCCAGCGTCGTGTTTGTCAAAATGCTGTTTGACCGGCTGGAAAAGGGGGGACCCTTTTGGGAGATTGCGCTCATAGCAGCAGGGATCGCCCTCTTTTCCCTCCTGTCGGAAGGGTTTTCCCAGTGGTATTGGCAGTGTTATAACAGAAAGGCGCGCCAGAAGCTCCACCGGAGGATGCAGGGCGATTTATGCGAGGCGGCCAGGAGAATGGATCTGGCCTGTTATGACGATCCCGCATTCTACAACCAATTCGTGTGGGCCATGCAGGAGGCGGACAAACGGGCTGTGGCGGTGGTGGAGGATCTGGGGAAGATGATCAACCGGGTGGTGGCTCTGTGTGCCATCACGGGGGTGCTGCTGACGGTCAGCCCCGCGGTTACGTTGCTTATGCTGGGGGGAGCGGCTGTGCAGACCGCTCTCCGCCTGTACGGAATCCGCGTGAGCTTTCAGCGGGATGTTGAGCTGAAACCGGACCAGCGGGAAAGCGACTATGTCGGCCGGGTCTTTTACCTGGGGGACTATGCCAAGGAGATCCGCATGAGCGGCGTGGGCCCCCTATTCAAGGACAAATACACCGATGCGATGCAGCGGCAACGGAGCACGTACAAGCGCTACGGAAAGCGGCTGTTGGCGATTGAAGGGGCGGGAGCCTTGGTAATGCATGTGCTGGAAACCACGGGGATCTTTCTCCTTCTCCTGTTCGAACTGCTTGTGCGGCAGACCATATCGCTGGGGGGCTTTGCAGCCACGGTGAATGCCATCTGGAAGGTCAACTGGCAGGTCAGCGATCTGTGCGAGAGACTGTTGAAGTTCCCGGAGCACAGCCTGTATATCGAGCTATACCGATCTTTTCTGGAGTATGCGCCTAAGATACAGGGGGGAGAGACTGCGCTCCCTGAATTTGAGGAACTCCGCATGGAAAATGTCTCCTTCTCCTACCCGGGCTCAGAGGCGAGATGCCTTCGGAATATTACGCTCCGCCTTCACAGGGGGGAGAAGGCGGCTCTGGTGGGATATAACGGGGCGGGCAAAACCACGCTGATCAAGTTGCTCATGCGGCTGTATGATCCCGACGAAGGCGCCATCTATCTCAATGGCATTGACATCCGGGAATTTCCCCTGGAAGAGTATCGCAGAACTATCGGCGCGGTGTTTCAAGATTACTGTCTGTTTTCCACTACTGTGGCGGAGAATGTGCTTGCGGATTTGGACGAGGGGCGACAGGACCGGGAGATTGTGGATGCGCTGCGGGCGGCGGGTTTTGAGAAGCGATTGTCCGAGATGGAGCAGGGAATCCATACGGTGTTGGGCCGTGAATTCGATCCCCAGGGCGTCAATCTTTCCGGAGGCGAAGAGCAGAAAATCGCCATAGCCCGGATTTTTGTCCGGGAGCACCCCATCCTGATTTTGGATGAGCCCTCGTCCTCCCTGGATCCCATAAGTGAATATGAGCTGAACCACACCATCGCCAGTGCGGTGGGACAGCAGGCGGTTCTATTCATATCCCACCGCCTGTCCACCACAAGGATGGCGGATCGCATCTATATGCTGGAGCATGGAGCGGTAGTTGAGGAGGGATCCCACGAAGAATTGATGGCGAAGGATGGACAGTACGCATACATGTTTCGGATTCAGGCGGAACGGTACCAGGAAGCGTGAGTTGTTTCAGGATAGCAGCCAATCAATCAAATATAGCGATTTGATCCCAAATTGCGATAGTTTTCGACATATAAGACTAAAAGTTATAATAAGGCCAGCTTAAATTTTAGACATGGTGTATCGCAAGTGCCGATGCTTTGTTTCAAAAGAATAAAAAAAAGGCGTCCAAAAGGCCACGGACTGATAACGAAGTATTAAACCAACCAAGTTATCAGGCGTAGCAGGGGCAAGGAAAATCACCGGGATTAGTCTATTGCACACTTTTCTCGGTGATTTTCTTTTTTGATTTGCACATTCGATTTCTGCCCCTGCCTCCGTTACAATAATTGCAGTAAATCAAAGGAGGTACGGCGGATGAAACAGAAATATTATCTTGCGCTGGACGCAGCAGAGCGGCGGCTCATTAAGAGCGTAGCCAACAGAACCTGTTCCTGCGAACAGATCAACAACTGCTTGAATTGACTTGTTCTTAATAATTGGATCACATATATGGGAAATGATACGTACTTTACTTCCCATATATTGAAGTGTAGGAATTTCGCTATATTGATTCATTTCATTCGCCTCAATAATTTATTCGATTTGGGGAGAGAATTAGTCTATGTGAGTTATCGTTGCTGTTTCTCCAACGCCAGCCCGATCAAACGATCCGTCTGGTCTGCCATAAACAGCGGGATATTCAATACATCATCATCCAACTTCAGATTATCCAGAGAAAAACGAACACGGAGCTTAACCTTATCAGGGAATAGTTCCTTGAACTTCTTAAGGCTGCGGCTGGTGATGTTTGTTTCGGATTTGACCTCAACAGGAATAATGTCATTTTCTCGCTGGATGAGAAAATCGATCTCGTATGGCGGATTGTTCTGGCTCCAATAGCGCGGCATGACTTCAAACCGTGTAATAAGCGTTTGGAGCACGAAATTCTCTGTCAGTGCGCCCTTGAATTCGGTAAACAGCCGGTTGCCCTCGCCAAAGGCTGTCGGCGCAAGTTGTGCCAGACGTCGAAGTAGTCCCACATCCGCCAGATAAATCTTAAAGGCAGACAGATCATCATAAGCCGACATGGGCAGTCCTGGTGCGGTGCTGCGGTATACCTTATGCACGAGTCGTGCATCCACCAACCATTGTAGCGCATCCTCGTATTCCCGTGCCCGTGCGCCCTCCTTGACAACCTTATAAATAAACTTTTTATTCTCACGGGCAAGCTGCGATGGGACAGACTTCCAAATCATTGAGATCTTCGGAAACTCGCTGACGTTCGGGTGCTTGGCAAAGTCGCGCTCGTATGCGCCGATGATGTTGGACAGCGCCTCTTGCATGGCTTCCACATCCCGCGCTTCCGTCCACATCAGAACGGCTTCCGGCATCCCACCTGTAACATAGTACATTTTAAGTTTTTCGTAAAGCGGATTGAAAAAAGCATCCGGGATCGGCTCCAATGTGTCCACGGTATCAAGGTACTTTGCCAGATTCTCGTCACCGTTGGCAAGCAGGAACTCCGTGAATGTCATGGGATCGATCTGCATAAAGTTGACCTTTCCTACAGGGAAAGAAGAAGGCTTTGCCAAGGCAATACCCAAGAGAGAACCTGCACAGGCAATATGATACTGCGGTGCATTCTCGCAGAAATACTTCATAGAGTTGATAACCTTCGGACAGTCTTGCACCTCATCGAAGATAATAAGCGTCTTTTCTGCCACAACCTTCTGTGCGCTGGCCAACATCAGATTTTGCAGGATGCGGCCGACATCCTTTGTGGTTTCGAAGAATTGCTTGTATTCCTCATGCTCGTCGAAGTTAAAGTAAGCAGTATTTTCATAGTAGCGTCTGCCGAACTCCTTGAGAATCCAAGTCTTTCCTACCTGCCGCACACCTTTTAGAATTAGTGGTTTGCGGTAGGGGGAATTTTTCCAGTCCAGCAGTCGCTTTAAGATCAGTCGTTCCATAAGTGCCTCCGTGTCACATTTTTCTAGCGATTTTCGTGTTGATATTCACATTATTATTATATGCAGCCTGCGCTAAAAAAGCAACCCATCTCATAATATTATTTTGATTTCTTAATTGAAGTTGCATTCTCGTACTAATAAGCATCGGTGGTTTTGAAAACGGAAAAATTTCTGCACGCAACAAGTGTCCCATTTATTGCTATCTGAAAAAAGACGGGGTATTGGGACGCCGCCCTGACGAGAGCAACTTTTTGGGGACACAAAGAGTCTGCTCGTTAAGGTGGCGCAGAGTAAAAAATTGAATAGCAAATGTCAGAGGCGCAGCCTTCGGAGTGATCCGTTGGCTACGGCAGAGCCACAAGCAACCCAAGTCCCGCCAATCTGTATTTGTGGTCTGACAGCAGTATCGAGAATATTCTTGCCAACCGACAATACACGGGGCTGTGCCGTGAACTTTATGACAACTACCGTCAGCTATAAGGTACATAAGACCATTTATAATCCCGTAGAGGAACAGCAGGTCATCTCCAATATGCAGGAGTCGATTATATCCGAAGATCGTGGCGGAGGCGGTAGGCAGTCTTGCAGATTTTGTTCGGTGCTACGAGCCGATTTTCCTGTATATGCTTGCCAAGAACAACACCGCTGCACGGCAGTCCGAGGTGGTAAAGCTAAAGCAGACCATTGCCACAAGTGAACGGCGGATTCAAGCAATCGGCAAAGCCATTGAAGGTCTGTTTGAGGCAAATATCTCCGGCAAAATTACCGATGAGCGTTTTACAAAAATGGCCGCCAACTACGAAAAAAAGCAGAAAGAACTGCTGGAACTCGTAGCCGACGGTAACAAAAGATTGCAGGATGCAATGGAGGAAATCCGCCAAAATCCACAGCAATTCAAACTTTCCGCGTAAAGCAGAACACGGTGCAGCCCCCCTTTTTGGGGACTACACCGTATCCTACATAAAAACTTCGTTATGCGCCCGTGTCTAATAGGGAACGCCTTTTTTTTCACAAGAAATTACAGGAGTTGAGAGATAAAAGAGGCGGCGGAGTACTGGATAAATCCGATCTGTCCATTTACAAGATCAAATAACACAATAAAAATAAACACGGCGATCAGGACACAGCAGGCGATCAGCAGCACTTTAATCAGCCGGTTCTTCTCATCGATAACTTTTTCATATAGCGCCACGAGGGGGAGGGGATCCGGCGCGTCTGCGGTGGGTCGGATCCCGGTGAGCTCGTCGAGGGAGCCTCCCATGGCGCGGACGAGGGCGCAGATGGTGTCGAAACTGGGGTTATCTGTCTGTCCAGACAGGATTCGGCTGATGGTGCTCTCCGGAATCCCGCTCAAATCCGATATCTGTTTGGTGGTGAGCTTGCGCTCTTCCTTCATTTTCTTCAAGTCTTCGGCGTTCATAGCAACATTCCATTTCTAATAAATTATATTTCACTGAAAAACAGCGGTTTTCAGGGATATTCCAGATCTGCAAACTCATGGAAACTGCCCTGCCTTGCAAATATGGAAGGCGATCTTGCAGGGATGGAACCGAATCCCATATCTGCGTATTTACAGGCGGGAGAGATACTTGGTAAAATCAGGTAACGATATTTTTTAATGAATCTATTATATACTATCTCTTATAATTTTTCAAGGAAAAAGTCGTCTAAATACTTTTATGGGCGCATGTGCAACGGATCTGCAACATGTGGAAAGGAGACAATATGGTACAGTTCAAAACGTGTGAGTACACCAATACATATTCGGAGATCAGAGGGCTTCAGGAAAGCCGGACCCTGTTTTATTCCGTTACCGGCAAGCCGGACGGCGTACACATTGTCGTCAGACAGGAGAGCGGCGCAGGGGTCCAATCCGAGGCCTGCCGCTGTCGCTCCGCGTCCTTTGAGTTTGCAGCATCCTTTGTCAAATATTTGCACGAAAATGGTGTCGGACTTGGCAGTTGGTATGACGTACTGAACGACCTGAATATAGAGTATACCGTTGCCTGAGGGAGTGGGTTGCGTATTTATATCAAAAAAGCCGCTGACTGATAGAGAAAGTATCTATTTAGCAGCGGCTTTTTTTGACTATAGGTATTGCTCCTGGTGTGTGAACACGTCCAACATAGCCAGTATATTTTCCGGTGGCACGTCGTGGGGCACCGCGTGGGTTGGCGATGCGATGTAGCCGCCCCCCGGCCCCATGGTGTGCATGATTCGGATCGTCTCGCTTTTTACCACTTCCGGGGGAGCGGAGGGAAGAAGCTGTTGGGTGGAAATTCCCCCGAAGAAAGTGAGATGACGGCCAAATTCTTTTTTCACGGCTTCGATATCATAGATCTCCGGCTGGAATGTCTGATAGCAGTCCAATCCGATGTCGATCAAGTCCGGGAAGAGTTCATGGATGTCGCCGCAGGAATGCTGAATGATAAACTTTCCGCCGTCTTTTGCCTTGCGGTACATTTTGGCCAGCCGGGGTTTGATAAAGCGCCGCCAGTGGTCGGGGCCCATGATGGTTCCGCGCTGTTGCCCCCAGTCGTCGCCGAAATAACACGCATCCACCTCCGGATATTCCAACATGACGGAAATCACATTCAGATTAAATTCGCAGATGCTGTCCAGCAGCCGGTCCAGCTCATCGGGATAGGCCAGCATCCCCATGAGAACATTTTCCATTCCACACAGACTCCAGGCCCGCTCAAACACCGAAAATCCCAATCCGACATAGGTAAAGCGGTCCTCGCGGTTGGCTAAAACGGCCTCAATCTCCCTGCGAAAGCGGTCCTCGTCAAAGACCGGGCAGGTATAGGTGAAATCCTCCAGATCCTCAATCACAGGGTGGTCGATGACGCCGATATCCTTGTCCGCGCCAGAGCGATTCCAGATTACGCCAAAATCATCCTCGTAGAAATCAGGTTGGCCCGGTATGGGGTGAGGTCGGCCGTCGTAATCGATGCCGGCCATATGCAAGCCCACCCCGCTCAGATAATCCGGATCGCCGGTGTAGGCAGTGAGTTTTTCAAGTTCCTGAGAGGTAAATCCCGCGTGATAGGGAATGATATCGCTTTCTCGGTGGAGCAAGCTGTTAACGACGCGCTGTCTTCTAGTCAATTCAAACACACCTCGCATATAGAATTTTTCTCTAGTATACTTATAAACAGCGGAATCCGTATAGGTAATAAAGCGCGGAAAACTAGAAAAATCGTTCGCACACCTGTTGTGCTATAGAACTGAATATGCTATACTGTAGCCCGAGGTGAAGAGCAATGCGATATCAATATAACATGGAACGGTTGACCAAGTTGCTTGAGGACTTCTACCGCGTCAGCGGCCTTCGAATTGGAGTCTTCAGCCGCGATTACAGGCAAATCGCGGCAATTCCTGAGGCGGCGTCCCGCTTTTGCACTCGGCTGCGGCAGTATCCTGCCATCGCCCAGCAGTGCTTGGACTGCGATGCCCGTGCGTTTCGTGATTGCCGGGAGTTTTCCATTTATCGCTGTCACATGGGGCTCGTGGAAGCAGTCGCGCCTATCGTCAATGATTACACGACGTATGGATACCTTATGATTGGGCAAATGCTGGATGACACCCCCCTGGAGGAACAGTGGAGCCATACCAGGACCCAATGCCTTCACCGCCGAGTGCCGGCCGATGTCCTGGAGGAGCTGCGGATATATTTTTATGAATTGCCCATTCGGCAGACAGAGTACATTCGATCCGCCACGGAGTTGGTCAAGATCTGCGCTCGCTTCATCTGGATGGAGGATCTCATCGCCTTGCAGCAGGATGATCTGATGAAGAGACTGTACGCCGTCATTGACGAGAATCTGGCGGCGCCTCTCACCATCGACTTTATATGCCAGGCGCTGCATATGGGGAAGACCTCCCTGGCGGGCGCGGTGAAAAAAGTCAGCGGCGCGACGGTATGGCAGATTGTGCGGGAGCGCCGGATCGCGGCGGCGAAAAGACTGCTGTTGACCACAGACCGGCCTATAAACGAAATCGCCGGCGCCTGCGGCGTCAGCGATTATAATTATTTTACAAAAGTATTCAAGTCGGAAACCCAGCAAACCCCGCGAGAATTTCGCCTGCGGTGGAAGAATGTGGACTAGAAATCCAGATTGTTAACGGTTCTGGGGAAGGGGAGGACATCGCGGATGTTGGACATTCCGGTGACATACATGATGAGTCTCTCGAATCCCAAGCCAAAGCCGGCGTGACGGTTGGTCCCGAACCGGCGCAGATCCAGATACCACCAATAGGCTTCGGGATCCAACTTCAGCTCTTCCATGCGGGCCAACAGCATGTCAAGGCGTTCCTCGCGCTGGCTGCCGCCGATCAGCTCCCCGACGCCCGCCACCAGGAGATCCATGGCGGCCACGGTCCGATTGTCCTCATTCATGCGCATATAAAACGCCTTAATGTCCTTCGGGTAATCTGTCACAAAGACTGGGCGGCCGAAAACAACCTCTGTCAGATACCGCTCATGCTCGGTCTGCAAATCACAGCCCCACTCCGGCTTGTATTCAAATGTCCGGTCCGCCTTTTTCAGATGTTCAATGGCATCGGTGTAGGTGCATCTCGCAAAATCGCTGGTGACAATATGCGTCAGGCGCTGGAGCAGCGTTTTGTCCACGAAGCTGTTGAAGAAGTCCAATTCATCCGCCGCGCGATCCATGAGATATCGGATCACGTATTTCAGCATATCCTCCGCCAGCTGCATGTCATCTTGCAGATCGGCAAAGGAGATCTCCGGCTCAATCATCCAAAATTCCGCCGCATGGCGGGGCGTGTTGGAATTTTCCGCCCGGAATGTGGGGCCAAAGGTGTACACATTCCGAAAGGCGGCCGCGTAAGTCTCGGCGCTGAGCTGCCCGCTGACAGTCAGATTCGCGGATTTCCCAAAGAAATCCTGGCTGTAGTCCGGCGCACCGCTGTCCGTCAAGGGATAGTGTGCGAGATTTTGCGTCGTGACCTGGAACATCTCGCCGGCGCCCTCGCAGTCGCTGCCCGTGATGAGGGGGGTGTGGACATAGACAAATCCCCGATCCTGAAAAAAATGATGGATCGCGTAGGCGGCCAGGGACCGAACCCGGAATACGGCCTGGAAGGTGTTGGATCTGGGGCGCAGATGTGCGATGGTACGAAGATACTCAAAGGAATGGCGTTTTTTCTGAAGAGGATAGTCGGGCGTGGAAGTCCCTTCTATGTCGATGGAGGCGGCTTTCAGCTCGAAGGGCTGTTTCGCGTTGGGCGTTAAAACCACCTCCCCGGTGACGATGACAGCGGATCCTACTGGCAGCCGGCTGATTTCTTGAAAGTTTGAGACAATGCCTTCCTCATAGACGATTTGAAGTGTGGCGAAGCATGTGCCGTCGTGGAGGACGAGAAAGCCCAGTGATTTTGAATCCCGAATGCTGCGGACCCAGCCGCTGACAGTGACGGTCTGGCCTGCGAAGGATTCCGCATGGGCGTACAAATCTTGTATGAGAGTGTAACTCATGATAGGAGTACCCCTTTCTAAATGTAGCATTAAGCCCTATTATACTATGAATAAAAATGTAAGACAAGGGGGATACAAAGAATTCAAAGGAAATTTAGTAACCGTCCATGTTATTCCTTCATTCCGGAGCGTCAGCGACGGGGCGAAGAGAAATTTGCGAAGGCGATTTCTCTTCTGCCATAAGAGCTATTTGTGGCGCTCCGGCACAATACCTTCCCTTGTACTTGATACAAGTAGAAAAGGGATCATACAAGAAACCATAAAAATAACGGAGGGAAACAAATGAAACGAGTCGCAGCAGTCATGATAATTTTGAGCTTGATGGGGGCCGCCCTGGTGGGCTGTAAAAAGGAGAACGACAACAGCGCCGCCAAGGTAGAGCCGGGAAAGCTCCAGGAGGTCTACGAGGCGGTGAAGAGCGCCTACGGGGATGCCTATATTCCAAGTATGCCCTATGATGAGATGATGCTGGAGGATATCTTCGGGATCAAGCGGGATATGGCGAAGGAAGTCATTGCCGAAGGGCCCATGATAAGCGCGCATGTGGATACGTTTGTGGGGCTGGAAGCCGCCGAAGGCAAGGCGGAGGAAGCGAAAAAGGCGCTGGATGCCTACCGGGAGACCCTGGTCAACGACACCATGCAATACCCTATGAATATCAGCAAAATTCAATCCTCACAGGTCTATGTCGTGGGGGATTACGTCTTTTTCATCATGCTTGGCCAGATACCCGATGAAATGCTAGAGCAGGGCGATGAGTCAGAGATGCTGAAGGCATCCCAGGAACAAAACCAGATTGCCATCGACGCGATCAACAGAGTGTTGGGAGTCGAAGCAAAATAGGAGGACATCGGTGGTTTTCAGCAGTCTATTGTTTCTTTTTATATACCTGCCGGCAATACTGGCAGTCTATTATGTGGCTCCCCGCAAGATTCGAAATCTGATCCTCTTCCTGGGGAGCCTCGTTTTTTATGCCTGGGGAGAGCCGGTTTACGTATGCCTAATGCTTTTTTCCACCTTGGTGGACTTTGTCCACGGACTTCTCGTGGAGCGGTTTCAAAGCCGCGGGCAGGCGCGGAGAGCCAAGGGTGCGGTGACATCCTCCGTCATCATCAATTTGAGTTTGCTTGGCTTTTTTAAGTATTCGGATTTTCTCGTGACCAATGTAAACGCTTTGTTGTGTACGTCCATTCCGCTCCTTGCGCTTCCCCTGCCCATCGGGATCTCCTTCTATACGTTTCAAACCATGTCCTATACCATCGATATCTATCGGGGGGACGCCAGGGCGCAACACAATATTGTGGATTTCGGCGTGTATGTGGCGCTATTCCCGCAGCTCATCGCAGGCCCCATTGTGCGCTATGAGACAGCAGCGGAGCAGCTGACCCACCGGCGGGAGACGGTGGATTCCTTTGCCGGCGGCATACAGAGATTTGTGGTGGGGCTGGGAAAGAAGGTTCTCCTGGCCAACACCATCGGCCTTGTCTGGACCGGCGTTCAGCAGCTGCCGGTTGAGCAGGTGCCGGCGCTGACAGCCTGGCTGGGACTTCTGGCCTTTGGGTTTCAGATATACTTTGATTTCTCCGGATACTCCGATATGGCCATTGGGCTGGGGAATATGTTTGGCTTTCATTTTCATGACAATTTTCAGTACCCTTATGAATCCAAGAGCATCACCGAGTTTTGGAGGCGCTGGCATATTTCGCTGGGGACCTGGTTCAAGGAATATGTCTATATCCCGCTGGGCGGGAATCGGAAAGGGCTGGGAAAACAGATCCGAAATATTGCCATCGTTTGGGCCTTGACAGGCATTTGGCACGGCGCCAGCTGGAATTTTTTGCTGTGGGGCGTGTATTTTGCTATCTTGCTGGTGATCGAAAAGCTGTTTTTACTGCCCTATCTCCAGAAAGCGCCGGCCTGGATGTCGCACCTCTATACGCTGCTAGCCGTGCTCTTCGGATGGCTGCTGTTTGCCTTTGACTCTCTTCCTCAGGGGATGGCATTTTTAAAAGCCATGTTTGGCGGGTTTGGCGCAGGGCTTGTCAATGGGGATTCGGTATACTTGCTTTACACCAATGCCATTCTGCTGGCGGCCCTGGCGGTAGGTTCGACGCAGCTGCCAAAACGGTTGTCCGCTAAGGCCATGAAGCTCCTGGAAAGACATGAGAGTGCCGCGGCGCTGCTTCAAAATATTGTCCTGGCCGCCATTTTTCTAATATCCACCGCATATTTGGTCGATGCGACCTACAATCCTTTTCTATATTTCCGGTTTTGACGATTCTATTTGGAGGCTGCCATGAAGAGACGACAGGCGCGATTGACAGTGGCCGTTTTTCTTGTGATGCTTTTCGGACTGTCCATCGCCAACGCATTAAAAAAAGACACGATTTTTTCAGAGAATGAAAATCGGTATCTTGCAGGAAAGCCGGAATGGTCAGCGGCGCGTTTTTTGGACGGCGCATTTGGACAAGAGTTCGAAACCTATCTGGCCGATCAATTCCTGGGCCGCGATGCATGGGTCAGCGCAAAGACGCTTGCGGAGCTGGCTATGGGGAAAAGGGAGAGCAACGGCGTTTTTTTTGCTAAAGATGGCTATCTGATTGAACGGCACGATGGGATGGAACTTGCCAGCTCTCTGTATGAAAAAAATTGTTCCCATCTCAGCCAGTTTATTGCAGCGCAGACGGAAACGCTGGGGGAGGGAAGGGTTCAAGTCCTTCTGGCCCCCGCGGCCAGCCAGGTTTTGACAGACAAGCTGCCCGCCTATGCGCCGGGCTGGCCCAGCGGGGAACTGTCCGAGTACCTGCGCCCTCTCCTGCCAGCGGGCGCGCTTGTGGATGTCCAGCCGGTCCTTGCAGGCGCACAGGATTCGTATATCTCCTATCGGCCTACCCATCACTGGACCACCATGGGCGCTTACTACGCAAACCACACATGGAAGATCGCCAGGGGGAAAACGACATGGCAGCTGGATGATTTCAAGGTTGAGCCCATAAGCCATTCTTTCTTGGGAACGGTGTATTCAAAGGCGAATTATCCCTTTGCAAAACCTGATACCATGTATCGGTATTGTCCCGTCAAAGAGGATATCCAGGTCACGGTGACCTATAACCAGGAGGAGATACCCTATACCAGTCTGTACATGGAGGAGTATCTGTCCCAAAAAGATCAATATCCCGTATATCTAAATGGAAATCAGGCCGTCACCAGGATCAGGACCAACGCAGAGGACGAGCGGAAGCTGCTGATCGTCAAGGATTCGTATGCCAATAGTCTGGCCCCTTTTGCGGTGAATCATTTTCGAGAAGTCCAGATGATTGACCTCCGGTATTTTAATGCAAGTCTCTCCGCGTATATACGGGACGAGGGGATAACGGATCTTTTGTTCCTGTACGGCGCGCCTCAGTTCGCGGAGGATCGAAATATAGGGAAGCTTCTTCGGTAAACGAGAGGCCTTACACGGCAGCTACGAGGCGGCGGCAAAGGTCAGAGCGGTGGAGACAATGCAGATCGGCAAGAGACTGTCCCGAATACACGAGAATTGTTCCAGAATTCCAACGCCGGCGGGGATGAAAAAAACGCCATATTTTTTGTGAAAAAAACAAGAATATCTATTGACACCCCGATAAATTAATCCTATAATGTTATCAATTTTGCACGGCGGATAGCGTGCCGGAGAGGATGAGGTTGATGAATAAGACAGAATGCGTCAAGGCTGCCTTGGCCCATGTCCCTTGTGACAAGGTGCCCTATGCAATCAATTTGACTGGTGAATACTATCAAACATATGGAGAACAGCTGCTAAAGGAATACGCCTCTGAAAAAATACGCAAAGACTATGAAGAAGGACGGTTCGGCATCGGAGAAGCCTTTTCCTTGGCTATCGGCAATTATATGGTTTGCGTCTGTCCTCCCTGGTGGGGATGGGACAATGTACCCGATTATTTTTCAGAAGAAGACACCCCGGAAGATTTTCCTCACGCAATTGGCACCGGCAGTTATGACAAATTTTTTGAAGAAATTAAATATATCAAAGAAAACTATGATGTTTATATGTTAGTTACTATATGGGGCAGCCATTTTGAAAAGGCATATTTTTGCCGTGGGATAGAAAACTTTCTTGCCGACTTGGCTGCGGATCCTGACTGGTGCGATGCGCTGCTGGAACGAATTATACAAAAGAATTTGGTTATGCTCGAAAATATCTCCAACTCTCCCTATATCGACGGCATTCTTCTGGGCAGTGACTGGGGCAGTCAAAACGATCTTTTAATGTCGCCCGATGTGTGGAGAAAATTGATTAAAGACAGAGAACGCCGGGAATACGAGCTAATTCGCAGCTATGGAAAAAATGTGTTTGTTCATTCTTGCGGTAATATAGAACGAATCCTTCCCGATCTCCTAGAGCTGAAGCTTGAAGGGTTAAACCCTGTACAGCCCGAATGCATGAATTTAGAAAACATAAAAAACACCTACGGCAGTGCATTGACGTTTTGGGGCGGCATCAGCACCCAACGCACCCTTCCTTATGGCACCCCTGAGGAAGTACGCCAGGAGGCTTCCCGTGTTATTCGCATGATGAGCCAAAACGGGGGCTATATTACGGCTCCTTCTCAAGAAATTCAGATTGACGTTCCCTACGATAATCTGAAGGCGTTGATTGCCACCGCTAAGGAGTTCGGATAAATCTTATCGCGCGGTAACTCCAAGTATCTGTCCAAAGTGGTCATAACTGAGAGAAACCGCTATGTAACAGTCTCCGCGCCGAGGCCGATCAAATATAACCAATATAGCATAAGCTCCGCCTACAACTCTGACTTTTGTAGACGGAGCTTATGCTATTGTTATGCAGAATTTGCTTGGGCTTTACGCTCTCCAAATAGAGACTGGTTGGCGAAGAGCGTCAAATTCTTCCGGTGTAACCTCTGCTTTGGGCTGAAAAGCATTCCCATCCATATAGCGAAGAATGGAATCCATAAACCATCTGGCTTCTGGACGGAGAAAAAGATTTTCAAATACCATCATCTGACAGGCCAGCAGGCGTCCCTTGCCCACTTTGGCTTCAAAAATGTATGCACGGTTGGAACATCTCTTCCAGTTGGGGATGGAACGGAGGATGGGTTCCACTTTCACCGGCCACTTATCCAAATCAAAGACCGGCGGCGGAACAAGATGAAACGGTACGCATACATGGGGCGCCCGCTCTCCTCCAATCAGATCAAAAAACTGCATATCGCAGTAACCCTCATGGGGAAAGCCCTCAAAGATAGGGTGATCGGAAATCATGGTGCCGCAGTTGCCCACGGTTCCCACGAAGGAGGGCATGGTGGCAAAACTGGAGGACAGAACCGGCAAACCGCAGGTACTATGCTTATAATAGATGGGCAGAAGAAGAACTCTGCCGCCGCGGCAAAGATAATCGGCCACCGCATCGGACAGAATGGGGGTAATTAAAATATCGTCCGCCGGCTCGTCCCAAAGGGCATATTCAGTAATTTCTTCCATAGCGCTGTCATATTCGGATATGCGGGCCATGGTAGGAAAGAACTCTGGGATATAGCGGGCGCGAATACCACAATCCCGGGATTCCGGATTTGAGAAAAACCAGAGATTTCTGTGGTTCACGACTCCAGCACCGGGAATCTCTGCTTCCAGCACCGCGTGATAAGGTCGCTCTGCCACCGGCGAAACAAAGCTCTGTCTTTCGGTCTTTCCAATATCACCGGCCGCAGCGGAAGCAGCCGCAGTTCCCTCGCATACCGTCTTGCCGTCGACCAACAGACGCCAGTGAATCTCGCAGGGCCCTACTTGGGTGGGGGCGTTATTGCACAGGGTCATGGTAAAAGCAAAGGACTCTCCCTGGAAGCCGGTATCACAGGTAGATTCTGGAGAAAAGGCAATAATAACCGGGCCATTGACTTCCAGAAAGTCGGCTGGAGTTCCCCCTTTATTCTCTAAAAACATAGTATTCAGACCGATGGATTCGTGAACAAAATCGATAAATCCCCAATGACCAAATCCGGCTATACCGGAGGCTTTGCGGATATCCTCCATGGCGCGGCGAATCATGGTGTAATGAAATTTTCTGGATAAATCCACATAGTGTGGCAGCAGGGCTTCTGAATCATTTTCCCGGGCAGATTTACGGGCATGTTCCAGCCAGAAGGGCCTGGGCCAGGCGCTGTAGCGGGGGATATCTTGGATATCAGGAAAGCTTTCGGTATAGTTAAATTCATGCACCAAATAGGGCTTGTCAAACAACACGGATCTGGACTCTGCCACAGAAGAAACATCGTAGACATTACCCACACTGACACCACCGGAAATGACAGCGTCACTTTCTCCATGGGGAGCACTGGAAATACCGTCAACTCCATCCGCATCAATAACCAACGCCCCATTGGCTTTTGCCCGGGCTATGCGGCAGAGCTCATCACGGAAGTTAAGATATTCAGGGAAAGTATGTTCATGCTCATTGCCCATGACATAAGCACCCACGCAGGGGTGACTGCGATTCCTCTTCAAAAGCAACTCCAGCTGTTCCCGGGTGATCTCCTTCTCTTTTGGCGTTTCATAGAAAACAGAATAGAGTTCCGCCTGAACAAGGAGGCCCTCTTCGTCACAGATGTCCAAAAATTCCTGTTCCATAGGCATCGTGTGAATTCGCAGATAGTTAAAGCCATATTCCTTAATTCGGCGAACCAGCTTGCGGTACCAATCGACGGAGCGGCCCGGCTTTGGCATCCCCATACATATACCGGCAAACCCTGTCCCCCGGATATAAAAAGGGGAGCCGTTCAAATAGATCTTCTTTCCGTGAGGTTCTAGCTTTTTAAAGCCAAATCTGAACTCCCGGTTAGAAACCACCTTATCTTTCTTTTGGATTTCCACATGACAAGGATACAATTGTGGACAATCGGGTGACCAAGGGATATATCCCTCCACCTTAACGGTAAATTCATAAACTTTCTTCCCTTCAGTACAGGGCTGTTTTAACTGCTGTCCGGCAATATTGGCACAGATTACATCAGGGGAGCCGCACACATGGACTGACAAAAATACTTCCCCCGTGGAAACATCGGATTCCGTATAGGCCTGAACAATACCGTCAACACTCCGCTCTTCCACAAATACATCCTTGAACAGCCCGGTGAAATAGGGCCATTTCACAATTCCCTGCAAATAAAAGCCCTGATCCAGGATATGTACGGCCACATGATGACTCCCCGCGACAAGTTCACTAATATCTATCTCGCAATGTTCGAAGGGGCCCTGCCTCCAGCGGCAGATCAAGGCCCCGTCCATATAAACATCGGCGAAGGGATGGATCCCACAAAAAACCAGCAGACGACGGTATCCATCGGGCAGTTCTTCTACTTCTATATCACGGGCGTACCAAGCATGTGTGTAGCACTCGCTTGCCGTAGTCAAAAACGAATCGTCGATATCTTCAAAAGATTCATGATAATTTACCGTTCTTCGTTCGCTTTTTCTGGTTAGAAAACCTATTTCCTGCTCCTGAATGGTAGCGGGCACTACCGCCGTTTTTGAAAAATCCCGGTGGGTCTGCCAGCCTTCCCGCGCTCCTTTTCCCATTGGGTCCAATTCAAACTGCCATTTGCCATTGAGGGAATATTTTTTGTCCATCTGTCTTGCCTCCTTTTATGCGAACAATCTCAGCGAAATTATAGCACGGCAAGTTTTTACCGTCAATCTCAATTTGTAAAGCCATCAGGGCAATATGAGGAGGCTGGCGATTCCCTTACAAACTCACCAGCTGCTCCAGCTTGTTGATCTGCTGCTGTTTTAGGTCCATGGAAGAGTGTACATAGCGGTTAAGCGTGATGGTGACGGAGGAATGTCCCAAAATCTCACTGAGGCTTTTAATGTCAACCCCAAGTTCGATACATTTTGTGGCGAAGGTATGGCGGAGGGCGTGGAAATTGCGGTAGGGTATGCGCCCCTTCTGCAAGTACATCTTATAGCGGCTCTGGTACGTGCGGGGTTCAATATAATAGTAGGGACTCCCCGTTAAGAAAAATCCATTCCCCGGCGCCATCTGTGCATACCGGCGCAGATCCTTTGACAGGTTGTTGGGAAGCGGGATGTCCCGAATGGACTTCACGCTCTTCGGGCTGTCGATGATGACCTTCGTTTTCGGAGGCTCAGGCTCCGGGTTTTGAATGCGCTGGATGGTCCGGCGAACCTTCAGGAAGTTTTCCTGAAATTCAAAGTCACTCCATTTTAACGCGCAGACTTCGCCTAACCGGATCCCTGTATACAGGCAGAGGAGAATCCCCAGCTTCGAGATATCGCAGTCTGTGGTCAGATACTGTGTCAGCAGCGCGATCTCTTCATTGGAAAAGACTTCGATTTCCTTCGCTGAGACACGCGGCAGCCCAATGTTCTCCGCCGCGTTGGGAATATGAAATTCTCGGTGGGCAAACTTGAAGGCCGATTTTATTATGATCACAATATTCTGCACCGTTTTTGGCGAGAGGCCGCCGCTGTTGTCCAGGCGTCCGTCCTGCAATTTTTGTGTGATCAATTTGTCCAGGGTAAACGAGGTGACTTTGTCTAAACGCATACATCCGATTTCCGGAAGGATGTGGGACCGGATTAAGGTATAGTAGTTGGAATAGGTGGATTGTTTCACAAAGGATCGTTCCCGCTCAAGCCACAGATCAAACAATTCTTCCACGGTGACAGCGGTTTTTTTCACTAGCTGGCCATTCTTAGCCTGATTCAGCTTTTGCTTCACTTCCTGATAGGAATGAGCATACACAGCTCCATATCTCGCTTTTCCCGATTCCCGGTACCCGATGATATATCGCCCTTCCCAGCGGCCATCCTTGCGTTTGTATATATTCTCTCCATGCCTAGGCATACTTATGACCTCCCGTTTTTAATTTTTACAAGTATCTAAAACAGAAGTTTCACCAGTAAAGGGAAATAGTATCGGACTTATGGAAAAG
>JAHZBS010000209.1 GCA_019423265.1 Clostridiales bacterium | reverse complement strand
TCTGGCAGACTGTCTGGAGACGAAGTATATCCGCATGTTCAGCTTCTTTATGCCAAAAGGGGCGGACCCCTCCCAGTACCGGGACGAGGTATTGCGCCGCTGGCAATGCTTTGTGGATGCCGCAAAAGGGCGCGGTATCACCCTGCTCCACGAAAATGAAAAGGATATCTACGGCGACACGCCAGAGCGCTGTCTCGACCTGCTCTCCTCTCTGAACTGCGAGTACGTTCGCGCCACCTTCGATCCGGCAAACTTTGTTCAGTGCGGCGTTGAGGTGTATCCCCACGCATATGCGATGCTTCGCCCCTATATCGAGTACATGCACATCAAAGACGCCAAGGCATCGGATGGGGCCGTCACTGTGGCCGGCCGGGGCGATGGACACATTCCCAGCGTACTTCAGGATCTGAAAGATAGCGGTTACTCCGGTTTTCTGTCCCTGGAGCCTCATCTGACGAATTTCGTCGGGTTTGCTGACTTGGAGGAGAGCGCGGAAGTCGCGCAGAAGGAAGATATGTCCCAGGGCGCCAAACTCTTTGCCGCCGCCGTCGCCTCTCTCACGGATATTCTGCAAAAAGTAAAGGCGTAACCGCCAAAATACAACACCAAAGCGCCGCAGCGCGGCAGAATGGAGGAAAATATGGAAAACGTTCGCTATGGTATCATCGGAATCGGCAATATGGGGTCCGGCCACGCGGTGAATCTGGACAAAGGCGTTATCGATGGCGCTTGCCTTACCGCCGTATGCGATATCCGGCCGGAACGGTTGGAATGGGCCGCCAACACCCTCTCCCAGGATGTGCTGAAGTTCAGCACGACGGATGAATTTTTTGCCAAAGCCCCCATCGACGTGGTGATCATCGCAACCCCCCACTATGATCACCCTGTGTTGGCTATCGAGGCCTTTTCCCACGGTCTCAACGTCATCTCAGAGAAGCCGGCCGGCGTATACACGTCCAAGGTTCGGGAGATGAATGCGGCCGCTGAAAAAAGCGGGAAATTATTCGGCGTGATGTTCAATCAGCGGACCAACCCGGTCTACAAAAAGGTAAAGGATCTCCTCGAAAGCGGTGAGCTAGGCGAAATGAAGCGCGTCGTCTGGATCATCACCAACTGGTACCGCTCCCAGAGCTACTACAATTCCGGCGGATGGCGCGCGACCTGGGCGGGTGAGGGCGGCGGCGTCCTCCTGAACCAGTGCCCGCATCAGCTGGATCTGTGGCAATGGATCTGCGGTATGCCTTCCCGGATCCGCGCTTTCCTCCAGTATGGGAAATGCCGCGATATTGAAGTGGAAAATGATGTCACCGCCTACGCGGAATATCCCAACGGCGCCACGGGACTTTTCATCACCTCAACCCATGAGACGCCGGGCACCAACAGGTTGGAGATATCCGCCGACCGCGGCAAGATCGTGGTGGAGGATGATATTGTAACCTTCTGGAGAAATCGTGTGGGCGAGGGACAGTTTAACGCGGAGTACACCGGCGGTTTTGGAAATCCGGAATGCTGGAAGTGTGAAATTCCTACCCCGGGCGAAAACTCACAGCACGTGGGGATCTTAAAGAATTTTACGGCCGCGGTGCAGAAGGGTACGCCCTTGCTGGCTCCCGGCTCCGAAGGTATTCGCGGGCTGTCTCTCTCCAACGCGATGCACTTGTCCGACTGGACCGGCCAGTGGGTTGATCCCAACCATCTCGATGAACAGCTTTTCTATGACCTGTTATCAGAAAAAATCCGCACCTCGACCTTTAAGAAGGAAACCCAGGAGGCAACGCTCAACACATCCGGAACCTATTAGTCCTAAGGAGGATATTCCCGTGAAACATTTTCAGACGGCTGTCATCGGCTGCGGCGCCATTCACCAAAATCATCTCGACGCGATCGCCAGCTGCCCTCAGGCAGACTTATATGCCGTATGCGATATCGACGCCGCGCAAGGTGAAAAGACGGCGGCATCTGCCAATTGTAAACTTTTTACATCCTTCGATGAGGTCCTAGCGGATCCCGCCATCGATGTGGTCCATCTGTGTACCCCCCACTATCTACATGCCCCCATGGCCATTGCCGCTATGAAAGCCGGCAAAGATGTCCTGACGGAAAAACCCATGGCCATGGGCATCTATGAAACCATGGACATGGTCCGGGCGGCAAGGGAGACAGGCCGTACCCTGGGCGTCTGTTTCCAAAACCGCTACAATTATACATCCCAGCATGTCAAGTCCCTTTTGAATTCTGGTTCCCTTGGCAAAGTACACGGCGCGAAAGCTATGGTGACCTGGGGGCGGGATGCCAAGTATTATGGGCAGGCACCGTGGCGCGGCACATGGCAGTATGAGGGCGGCGGAGTCCTGATCAACCAGGCGATTCATACTCTGGATCTGCTACAATGGTTTTTAGGGCTCCCTGTCTCCGTGGCGGCTCAGATGTCCTGTTATCAGCTACAGGACTGCATCGAGGTTGAAGACACGGCACATGGCATCTTTACCTTCGCCGATGGCACCCGAGCGATTTTCTACGCGACGAATAACTACTGCACCTCCTCGCCCATCGAATTGGAAATCGTATGTGAAAAGGCGGTGTTAACTCTCAAGGACACCTTGACGATTCAATACGGGGATGGCCGCGTGGAGCACTCCACAGAGACCACCCTTGGACAGGGAGAAAAAGCATATTGGGGGCTTGGGCACAAAAAATTGATAGCTGACTATTATGCTTGTCTGGCGGAGGGAAAGCCGTTCTGGATCGACGGACCGGAGGCTTCCAAAGCCGTTCGGATGATTGAGAGTATCTACCGCTCCGCTGCCACCGGCAACCGCGTTCCGATTCCCGCTCCAAATGATCTATAAATTCATCTTATTATGAACAACAGCCGCACTTGCCACCGCAAGTGCGGCTGTTGTTCATATCCTGCCCTTTTTGTGCATATAGTGTAGAAAAGATTATGTATCCTAGAAAGGGCTGTCAATCTATGAATGGACCGAAACTATCCATGTATACAGGTAATGCTTCTCTATTCGCCCATCGCTGCTTCTCCGAAGAAGAGGAGGTTGTCACCTCCGCCCGCCAACAGGAGCCAGCGGAAGAGCCACAACAGTTTCCCTTGGTTTTTGCCGATATCCAGGGAGGGCCGCTTCGCCCGGAAATTCGCGGCATCGTCTATTTTCTTCCCATGGACTCCGGAACACAAGTCTACGCCTATGTAACCGGTCTCCCCCCTTATACGCCTGGCACCGCAACCACCCCGCCCATCGGCCCCCACGGGTTTCACATCCACTCGGGCGGAAGCTGCGCGATCGGCGACCCCGCCAACCCTTTTGCCGACGCGGGAGATCACTGGAATCCCTACAACCAGCCCCACGGCAACCACGCCGGCGATTTTCCGTCTCTGTTCTCAAATGACGGCGTTGCTTTTTTAAGCTTTTATACGAATAAGTTCACTCCCACGGACGCCGTTGGAAAAACCATCATCATTCACGAAAATCCCGATGATTACCGAACGCAGCCTTCCGGCAACTCGGGAAAGCGATTGGCCTGCGGCGTCATCCAGCAATCGCAGACGCGCACCTGCGCAGCTGGCCATATCGGGCCGCAATAAATCACTTCCCACGCAAAACCAGCTCCGATACCTTTTGTGGATATCGCAGCTGGTTTTTGTGTGAATGAGCGGTCCGATTTCTGCTGGCTTAGCCGGTGAATTCACTCCACTCTGAAAGAGATACTCTCCTGACAGGTGCTGTCGTGTCCGACAAACAGCAAAAACTCGCCGGGCTCCACCACCTCCTTGAGGTCCATGGTCATCAGTGCGAAGCGCTCTGCCGGAATGTCCAGAGTGGCTTCCACACTGCTGTTCGCAGGGACAAGGACCTTGATAAAGCCGCAGAGTTTGCGCTCCGGGGTGGCCAGAGAGCTGACCACATCCTGAAAGTAAGCCTGCACCACTTCGTATGCGGGGATATGGGAGTGGTTGGTCAGGGTAACGCTGACATGCAGCATCTGATCGGCCGCGATGCAGGTCTCACGCAGGCATACATTGCTACACTCGATATCGGCATAGGATAAGCCGTAACCGAAGGGATACAGCGGCTTATTCTCCCCGTCCTTATAGCGCGGAAGGCTCTCTCTGCTGCGTCCGCTGGACAGCCAAGCGTGATAATACGGAACCTGACCGGTATAGTAGGGGAACGTGATGGGAAGACGCCCGCTCGGACAGTGGTCGCCGGACAGTACATCGCAGATGGCATGGCCGGCTTCCGTGCCCAGGTGCCAGGAAAGAAGCAGTGCGTCGGAAGCCTGATCCAGCTCACTGCAACACATGGCACGGCCGCACATGAGGACGGATATGATCTTCTTGCCGGTTGCCTTTA
>JAHZBS010000208.1 GCA_019423265.1 Clostridiales bacterium | reverse complement strand
AAAAAGGAAATTTAGAAACCTTGACGAATGTATATTAATAAGTACGGATACGTTCGGTGTTTGAACCAGCCGTAAGTTCACATCATAACCCTATAAAGCGATAGGAGGAGATTGACATGATTCAAATCATTGCAGGCAGGGAAGGCGCCGGTAAGACCAAGAATCTTATCGACATGGCAAACGATCTAACCAAGGTGACGGATGGACATATCGTATATGTGGATGCGGACAACAGCCACATCTATCATCTGAGCCATCAGATCCGGCTCATCAAGCCGGACGAGTACCCCCTGGAATCGACATCGGAATTCTTTGGATTTGTCTGCGGGATTTTGTCCCAAGACTATGACATCGCCACAGTCTTTATCGACGGTCTCTTAAAAAATGCAAAGGTGAATCCCGACAAGGTGGACGCGCTTTTACATAAAGTGGATATGGTCGCCACCAAATACAACGTCAATTTTGTCATCAGCATGTGCTGTGCCCCGGAAGAGCTGCCTGATTCCGTACAGCAATATCTCGTCTCGTAGGTAGGGTTGTCGTCCTAATCCCCGAAGCGGTTCTCGCTTCGGGGATTTTTGTCCCGCGTTTTCCGAGGGTTCACCCCGATAACGCTTGCGAAATGCCGCAAACTATGCTACTATAGAGCATAAGCGGTGTGTACGGGAAAACCGTGATTTTGTTGAAAAACGGGAGGAAACAAAAGTGAAAAACGTATACGATATCTTAGAGGAGCGCGGCTTTATCGAGCAGTCGACTCACCCGGAGGAGATCCGTGAGGTGCTTGGACAAGGGCCCACCACATTCTACATCGGGTTCGACGCCACAGCTGACAGCCTTACAGCCGGACACTTTCTGACGGTCATGGCGATGATGCACATGCAACAGGCGGGACATCGCCCCATCGCACTGCTGGGAGGAGGGACCACGCTGATCGGAGATCCCACGGGCAAAAGCGACATGCGCAAAATGCTGACCCGCGAGCAGGTAGACGAGAATGCGATGCATTTCAAACAGCAATTGTCCAAGTATATTGATTTTTCGGATGGGAAGGCGATTCTGGAGAACAATGCGGATTGGCTGCTGGATTTAAACTACGTCGCCTTCCTGCGGGAAGTCGGCGTTCACTTCTCCGTAAACCGGATGCTGACGGCGGAATGCTACAAAGCGCGGATGGAGAAGGGATTGACATTTCTCGAGTTTAACTATATGTTGATGCAGTCCTACGATTTCTACGTATTGCAGGAAAAATATGGATGCTGCCTCCAACTCGGCGGGAATGACCAGTGGTCCAATATCATCGGCGGTGTTGAGCTGATCCGCCGCAAGGTCAATAAACCGGCATACGGCCTGACCTTCACCCTGCTGACCACAAGCGAAGGCAAAAAAATGGGAAAAACGGAAAAAGGCGCGCTCTGGCTCGATCCTGACAAGACATCTCCCTACGATTTCTATCAGTATTGGCGAAACGTGGAGGATGCGAACGTAGGAAAATGTCTGGGGCTCCTGACGTTTCTTCCCATGGAGGACGTCCGCAGGCTTAGCAGTCTACAGGATTCCCAGATAAATACCGCAAAAGAAGTTCTGGCGTATGAAATCACCAAGATCGTCCACGGAAAAGAGGAAGCGGACAAGGCGCAGGCGGCGGCAAAGAGCCTGTTTATGGGAACCGGCGCTGACGACAGCGCGATGCCGTCCACTGCGCTGACGGAGGCAGAGCTGAAGGAGCTCGATATCATCGGGCTGCTGGTTAAAACCGGCTTGGCCGCCACCCGATCCGAGGGACGGCGCCTCATCACACAGGGCGGTGTCAAGGCGGCGGGACAGAAAATTGAGTCCATCGACATGCCGGTCACGCTGTCCCTATTTGACCAGGATCGCTCCCTCCTGCTCCAAAAAGGAAAAAAGATGTATCACAAAGTTACGCTCCAGTAAACCTCTTCCGCCGGAAAAGGTCCGATATCCCAATGTCTGCCCATGGGATACCGGACCTTTCTCTCTTCTAAGCGCGCTCGCCGGCGGCGCTCTCTTCCTCTTCCAGCATTGCCAACAAAAGCTCCCATGTCCGCTGAACGGATGAGACGCTCATTCGCTCGCCGGGAGAATGGATATCCACTATATCCGGTCCGATGGAGATGATATCCAGATCGGGGATCGCCCTCGCAAAAATTCCGCATTCCAGGCCGGCGTGGATCGCTTCGATCCCCGCTTCTTTTCCAAACAAGCGCTGATAGACCGCGCAGTAGCGCTGGCGAAGCGCCGACTCCTCCCGGTATTCCCACCCGGGATATTCGCTAAAGACCTGCATTTCAATCTGATTCATGCCCGAGAGAATATAGAATTTTTCCTTCATGGCCAGCAATTGATCTTGCCGGGAGCTCCGGAGCGACACCACCCCGGTCCAGATATCGCTGTCGGTTCGAAGGATGCCCAAATTGCAGGAAGTCTCCACCAAACCTTCAATGACATGGCTCATATTCTGAACTCCGTTGGGCGCCAGATTCAAAAAGCTCAAAATTCGCCCCGTATCCTCGTTGCTGCACGGCTCCAGCGCCCAGCCCTGCGGATCTTTTGCAACATCCGCCCACTCCAGCGCGATCTGCGCCTGGGAATCCGTGCCGCCAAATTCCTTAGCTAAGTCCTCTCCAAACCACCAGCAGCCGCGCTCCACTTCCTCCGACAGCTCCCCCGGCACCCATAGCTTGGCGGTACATTCCCTGGGGATCGCATTGTCCTTTACGCCGCCATCGATGGAGACCAGTCGGGTATTGGGGCAGTGGTTGTACCATCCAAACAGATACCGGCTCATCAATTTGTTTGCATTTCCCCGCTTCTTGTTGATATCCTCGCCGGAATGTCCGCCCTTCAGCCCATAGATTCTCACCGTGACGGGAATGTAGCCGTCCGGCTGCGCAGAGCGGGTGAGGCGGGTGTGAAACTGAAGCTTGGCTCCCCCTGCGCTGCTGATCAACACCGTCCCCTCTTTTTCTGAATCCAGGTTGATCATTCGTTTGGAGCGGATCTTCGCCGTATCAAAGTAGTTGGCTCCGAGAAGGCCCGTCTCCTCCCCCGTGGTGAGAAGAATCTCCAGCGGCGGAAACGAATGGGTTGTATCGCTCATTAAGGCCATGGCGTAAGCCACCGCGATGCCATCGTCCCCTCCCAGCGTCGTCCTGTCAGCAGAAAGCCAATCGCCGTCCAGCTTCAAGGTTAGAGGATCGGTTTCAAAATTATGCGAGCTCTCATGGTCTTTCTCACAGACCATGTCCAGATGCCCCTGTAGCAGAAGCGGGGGCTCATCCTCCCTTCCGGGAGAGCCAGGTTTTCGGATCAATATGTTGTAGGCTTCATCCTGATATACTTCCAGGGATAGCCCTTCCGCAAAAGCCTTTACGTGATTGCTCAGTTCTTCCTCATTGCCGGAGCCGTGTGGGATTTGGGAAATCTCCTGAAAAAATTGAAAAATCTCTCTGTACTGGATATCTTCAAACATTTTCTCCACCTCTTTTCTGAGTCAATGAAATGCGGCTAACATTGTATCCATGGCCTGTGGCGGTGGCGCCGTCACCACAGCGCCCTCCAGGGCGGATAACAGCGGTGGACACTCGGTAAAGTGCAGCTGATGCGCGTGGAGCATCTGGGCTGACCGCGCGGAATCCGGTCGAAATCTGGCCGGTATGGGAGACCCATACTTGGGATCTCCGAGAATTGGATATCCCATGTGCGCCAATTGCGCCCGAATCTGATGGCCTTTTCCGGTGATTAGCTCGATACGCAGAAGTGAAAGGGTGTGGTCTTCCATGCACCGCTCCACATGGCACCGACACTGTACCACCACCTCGCCCGGCAGTCCTGTTGGCAAATCGGACACCGCAACCGTATTGCGCTTTGGATCCTTATGCCAATAATGCGTCAACAGCACAGAATCCTTCCAGCCGCACTCCCCGACCACGATGGCTAGATAGAACTTATGGATCTTGCCCTCCTGGATCATCTCGTTGACGGCTTGTGCGGCGCGCACTGTCTTTGCCATGATGACAGCGCCGCTGGTATTTCTGTCCAGACGATTGCACACTCCTGGGCAGAAACCGCCCATCTCTCCCTGGTTTTGTCGTATGACGGCGGCGCCGATCTCTGTCAGAGAGACGGCGTCCGCCCTATCCTTTTGCGAAAGCATGCCTGCTGGCTTGTTAAAAATAATAAGATTCTCGTCGTCATATAAAACTTGTACTTTGGATATCCCATACAGGATCTGTTTTGAATCGTACAAGGCTGTATCCGATGCCTGAAGCTCCGCGATTCGATCATCTGCCAGGTAAATCTCTACCTGATCGCCGGAGGAAAGGGAGTATTTCGGATCCTGAACCCGTTTTCCGTTTACCTTGACCGCCTTTGTCCTTAACAGCTTATACAGAAGGCTCTT
>JAHZBS010000207.1 GCA_019423265.1 Clostridiales bacterium | reverse complement strand
GTCACCAAGAAGGCGTACGCCCAGTCGGAAGAGATTATAGAGACCGCAAAGAAGGTCGCCAAGGATATGCGCATGGGCGCCAAAGAATACGCGGATGATCTTCTGATGCAGATAGAAGACCAGTTGAAAGAGCTGAACGCATTCACAGAAGAGCGCCTGCGCGAGGTATCGCTGGCCATTGAGGAAAAATCCAAGGAGTTCAACTCCATTATGGACCAGAAGATGAAAATTTTGCAGCAGAATCGCAAGGAGCTCAACATTCATCGGAAGTGAGGGCTATAATAGTCTGGCAGATTGCATATTTGCCGCCTCTGTCACATACATCTAAGATAGAAGCGTGAGGCGAGGCGAAAGAGATGATGCGAATTTCCATTCGGGCGGCGTCAGCGGGAACTTGGGTACTCCGGCTTGGCGCCGTCTTTTTTTTAGCTGTGTTGCTGGCATATCCTCAGACCGTATTTGAAGGCGCGAGGGAGGGGCTGCTGCTCTGGTTTAACACGGTGTTTCCCGCCCAGTTCCCTTTTTTTGTTTGTATCGCGCTGTTGATCGAACTGGATGTATTGCCGATTTTTCAGCGGCTCTTTGAGCCGTTTATGCGGCGGGTTTTTGGCTTGCCCGGGGAAGCTTCCTTCGTATGGCTTTCCGGGTGCATCTCCGGCTACCCGGTGGGCGCGAAAGCTGCCGTGGAGCTCTGGAATAAAGGAGAACTGACGAAGGAGCAATTTCAGCATCTTCTGTGCTTTTGCAATAATTCAGGACCTCTTTTCATTCTTGGCACCATCGGCGTCGGCCTTCTACAGAATGTGAAGATGGGATACCTTCTATTGGCGGCGCACCTTCTGTCATCCCTCATCAACGGGATCCTATTCCGGTTTATCTACGAAAAAGGAAGCGACCGGCGGAAGGGAAAACGCCGCCCGCTTTCCCACCTGGAAAAGCCCTTTGGCAAAATGCTGGGGGACAGTGTATACAGCGGTATGGAGTTGATTGTTCAGATCGGCGGATTCATTATTTTATTCTCTGTCCTTCTGCGACTCCTGGAGGGCTGGCAAGTAGCCGCGTACCCGGCGGCGCTGCTCCACCGGCTGCTTCCAATGCTTCCGGTGGATGTGGTGGAAGGCATATTGTATGGGGTCATTGAGCTGACCAACGGGGTACGGTACATAAGCCAGACCGCCGCCGCCCTTCCTGTCATGGCCGGTGCCTGTGGCTTTTTGACGGCGTTTGGAGGATTTTCCATTCAGGCGCAGACCGCCGCTGTTTTGAAAGAGAGCCCCGTCTCCTTTGGAGCCTATCTTGTGGCGAAAGTGATACAGGGGTTGATCGCAGCGGGATTGTCTGTGCTGTTGGTCCTTTTATTCCTCAGATAATATCTTCAAACTGTGGAATGCGGTTGCAATCTGACAGAAACCATGATATAATGAACAATCGAGAGTCAATCTGTAATGTTCGCTATATGGCGCGGAATTGTGCGATTTTGATAATGTATACTGAAAGGATGAAGAGCGATGAGCGATACGAATTCCAAGATTGAAAAGCGCAAAGCGGAGGCGCGCAAGAGACAAGCAAAATTGAAGAGACGGGAGAAGCGAAAATTGAAGCCGTCCACGCGCAGGCGCTTGATAACCGGGATTTGCATAGTCCTCGTCTGTATTTTGGCAGGCGGCTTGTTTTTCACGGGGACTGCCACTGCGCGGCGTGTGATTTCAGCCGTCAAGATCGGAGATGTCAAGGTTAGTTCCGCGGAATATAGCTATTATTACAGGACGGCATTTTCCAACTATTATACGACCATGGCCTCCTATTTTGGAGAGCAATATGTGGGGATCGATCTGACGAAACCCTTATCCAGCCAAAAATATTCCAACAATACCACCTATGCGGATTACTTCAGTCAGAGCGCGATCCAGCAGCTGACCCAGATCGTCGTGCTGTCGGAGGAAGCCAAGGCAGCTGGTTTTTCCATACCGGAGGAGGATCAGGCCAGCGTGGATTCGCTGCTCCAGCAGATCGCGGAGAACGCAGAGTCGCAGTCGCTGTCCCTGGACAAATACGTTGCCAAAACATACGGAAAGGGAATGAACTACGAACTCCTCAAGAAGATCGTCGAGCGGGAGTACCTTGCCAACGCCTACAGGACGGAAAAGATCGGGGAGCCAACCTACGATGAAGCGCAGTTGGAGTCCTACTATGCGGAGAATAAAGATCAATTCGCCATGGTGGACATCCGCTATCAGGCCTTCAACAAGGTGGAGGCGACGGACTCCGCAGAGGGCAAGACCATAGAGGAAGCCAAGGCGGAGGCGGAGGCATTTTTAGCGAAAGCCACGGACGAGGACGCCTTTGCCCAGGCAGCGCTGGAATTGGCGAAGGAAAAAGCGGCGGCGCTGGCGGCGGAGGATTCCAGCGATTCTGGGTCCGATGAATCCGCAGAGGAGACGGAAGTTACGGAGACGACCCTCCACACAGCGACCAAGAAGTCGAGTCTCACGTCCGTCGATGCCAACATATCCAACTGGGCCTTCGCAGAGGGCCGGGTTGCCGGTGATAAGGCTGTTTTGGAGAACGCAGGTCAGACGGGCTATTATGTAGTCTATCTTGTGAAGCCTGAGTATCGCTATGAGGAGAAGACCGTAAACGTTCGGCATATCCTGATCAAAGCGGAGGAGGGCGCGGATCAGGACGTCAAGGACGAGGCGAAGGCCAAGGCGGAGGAGATTTTGGAGCAGTGGAAAGCAGGCGCCGCCACAGAGGAGAGCTTTGCAGAGCTGGCCAAGGAATACAGCGAGGATGGAAATGCATCCGAGGGCGGCCTCTATGAGAACGTAAACGAAGGGTCCATGGTGGACACCTTTAACGATTGGATCTTTGACCCAAGCCGCAAGTCAGGCGATACGGGAATCGTGGAGACGGAATACGGATACCATGTCATGTACTACGTCAGCGACAGCGATCCCTATTGGCAGGTGCAGGTGGAGAACGCCATGCGGACAGAGGATTACAATACGTTTTACGAGGGCGTAGCGGATCATTATAAAGTCAAGACCAAATGGCTGGGAATGCAGCTGCGAGAAGAGCCCTATTGAGAAGAGAAAAGCGCTATGCAAAAGGGGAATCCGATTGCATAGCGCTTTTCTAGTATTATCCCTTGCCCTCCCGGTACGCAGTGGGGGTACAGTGGTAAAGAGACTTAAACACTTTTGAGAAGTAATTGACATTGTCGAAGCCCACATAGCCGGCGATATCCTGGATGGGAATGGCAGTCCGGCGGAGAAGTCCGGCAGCAGTCTGAGCGCGAACCTCATGGATATAGCTCACGATGGACTTGCCGGTCTGCTGCTTGAACAGGGAGGAGACATAGTTGGGGGACAAGCCTGTCTGCTCTGCGATTTCCGGGAGCGTCAGCGATTCGCTCAGGTGGATATGGATGTAATCAATGATGGTCCGAATTGTCGGGGTATACCGGCGAAGGCCAAAACGGCGGACGAGTTGGCAATACCCGCGGATGATTTCCTGCTGTATCTCTTTTACACGGGATTGCGTAGGAGCATTTTCAATGCGCACCGCGTACTCCTCGGAGAGTATGTCAATGTGTACCGGGTGGACACCGCCCTGTTCCGCTGCCTTTCGGCAGAGGGTGTTGAGCACAAAGGTGAGATTTTTTGCATTTCGCAGCGGATCCTTTTGGCGAACTAGGCGGGAGGTGTCGCGGGCCAGCGGCTTAAACGCCTCGACCGCGCTGGTATCATCCCCGTTTTGGATTGCAGTCAGCATACGGTTTTCATGTTCATAGCGCGTCTCCAGAAGATGCATTTTCGGGTTTTTGTCTAGATGAAGCTCTAGGGTAGGTTCCCAGCTCAACAGCTGCAAAACAGGGGAGCGCCCCAGCCCAAGATGCCGGTACAGCACAGAGGCGCTCTGAAATAGGGTCTGAGAAGGGCAGATGGGAATGGTATTGCAGTAGAGAGGCAGATAGGACATGTACGAGCTGGAGATGCGGTTTTTGGCCAGCAGAGCCTGCATACTTTGCTCCGTCAAGGCCTCCGGGAGGAAAGGGCCGAGGACAACAAATTCCTGAAGCCCTGTCATGGGAAAGAGCATATAGTGGATCTGGCAAAAATTCGTCCATTCATAGATATATCCTGATTCCAGCCGGCCTAGCTGACCGCGCAGCTGATTCATATCCGGGTCTGACGCCGTATACCCCATGGCGGGCACGGCACAGAGCCGTTTTAGCAGAGCGGCGGGGGAGGGCGCGACCTCCACGGTAACAGAAGTCAAGGTTTCGATATAATCTTTTGCGATGGTAAATTCAGTCATCATCATGACAATTTCCTCCAAAGAATCGGGCGAGTCGGATTCCGATTTCGTATTCTCTTATAGATTATCGTAAAATTTTGCTTTTTTCAAGAGAATTCTTCTAACGAAATGGGA
>JAHZBS010000206.1 GCA_019423265.1 Clostridiales bacterium | reverse complement strand
AAGAAAAAGACGCCCCAGAAATTCATTCCACCTGCGTTTTCCATGTTTAAAAACATGTCCGCATCCCCCAACAGAATATCCCGAAATTGAATGAGAAGGGGTATGACTTGCTGGCGCATATCACACCAGGCTACGGACTTGTCTCCAAAAGGATACAGATCAAAGAAAAAATAGACAAGAAAAAGGAGCCCCAGTATGACAAGTGGGGCTACTATGTATTCCATTCTGATTGCGGAAACCTTGCACCTATTTTTTTCAGGGTTGCGGTCATCTTGTATCACATTCGAATCTCCTGTCACAATAGTATACAGCTTCTAGTATATGCCAAAAACATAAAAAACTTTTGAACAAACTATTACGTTTTTATAAAGTTTTTTATGTCTGGCCTATACCGTTTACTTTGAGGAAATTGTCAAGGGGGTTACAGCACCCAGTATGCCAACAGCACAAAAAAACCTGCTACCGCCGCCAGCGCTGGAATAAATACCAAAGCCGCCGCCAACAACATTGCCGGAATATCGTGTTTATCCAATTGAATCTTCTCCGCCTCCTGCTCCAATTCCGTCTTCACAGAAGGCTTCCACTTTTTTTTCATAATATCCTCCATTCATACAGATAGCCGTGTCGATTTCTCCCCCACCCGGTCTATGTGGTGGCAGGCAGAGTAATGGCCCGGCTTTGCTTCCACAAATTCAGGGGGATCTGTCTTACAAATGGCGGTAGCATAGGGACACCGCGTGTGAAACTTACAGCCCGACGGCGGTCTGACAGGACTCGGAATATCGCCTTCCAGCAGGATTACCTTTCGGTCGGTCTGTGGATCCGTTGTGGGGATGGCGGACAGCAGCGCTTCCGTATAGGGATGGAGCGGCTCTTGAAATAGATCCTTTGACGCCGCCAATTCCACCAGGTTCCCTAAATACATCACGCCGATTCGATCGCTGATATACTTTACAACGCTCAAATCATGGGAGATGAAGAGATAGGTCAGCTTCTCTTCCTGCTTTAAGTCCATGAGAAGATTTAGAATCTGCGATTGGATCGATACATCCAGCGCCGATACCGCCTCATCGCATACAACGAATCTAGGTTTGACAGCCAAGGATCGGGCGATGCCGATACGCTGGCGCTGACCGCCGGAAAACTGATGGGGATACCGGTGAAACATATAGGGGGAAAGGCCGCACTGCTCCATGATGGAAATTATATAGTCAGAGAACCCCGGATCGCGGCGCTTGAACATCCCGTGGGCCAGCACTCCCTCTCCGATGATCTGTCCTACCGTCATCCTGGGATTCAGGGATGAATAGGGATCCTGAAATATTAGCTGCAAATCCCGGCGCAGCAATCGCATTTCCTTGGGCTTCAACTTCGTGAGGTCAATCCCTGGCTCATCGGATGGCACATTTCTGCGATACTCCGGCTGAAACGCCTCCGGCCGGCGGCCGTAGTACACCGTCTCCCCCTCGGTCTGAGGGTATAGCTGGAGCAGAACCCGGCCAAAAGTGGATTTCCCACATCCGCTTTCGCCTACAAGACCAAATGTTTCTCCCTCCATGATATCTAAAGAAATCCCATCATTGGCCCGCACATATAGCTTCTCCTTCTGCCGGAGGGATGTTCTCTTCAAAGGAAAATACTTTTTTAGATTCCGAACTGTAAGCAGGGGTGTGGATCCTTGGCTCATGCCTTTATCTCCCTCCTTCTTTTCTCTGTATCTGGATACAGGCATCGGACATAATGGCCCGGCGCCACCTCTTCCAGCGCTGGCTCTCGGTCCCGGCAGAAAGGTGTGGCAAACTTGCATCGAGGCGCAAACTTACAGCCTTTCGGCAGGTTTAGCGGGTGTGGAACGGATCCGGGGATGGCTTCCAGGCGGACCCCCGGCTCCGTATCCAATCTTGGAATGGATTCCAGCAGACCTTCCGTATAGGGATGGGATACGGCTCGATGGCCAAATATCTTGGCAACCGGCGCCATCTCCACCACTTCACCGCAGTACATGACCGCCACAGAATCCGCCATCTCGCGGATCACGCCTAAGTCGTGGGTGATAAAGAGAATCGCCGTTCCCCTCTGGGTTTGCAGATCCCGCATTAATTTTAAGATTTGCGCCTGGATCGTTACGTCCAGGGCGGTAGTCGGCTCGTCTGCAATCAGAACCCGGGGCTCGCAGGCCAGCGCCATGGCAATCATGATCCGCTGCCGCATCCCGCCGGACAATTGATGTGGGTATTGGCGCAGGACCGTCTCCGGGTTGGGAATTCGGACATCCTGCAAAATCTGCAAAGCCTTCTCCTCCGCCGTTTTCTTGGAAACCCTTTGATGGGTCCGATACACCTCTTGAAGCTGTCTTTGAATCGTAAACACTGGATTCAGGCTGGTCATGGGCTCCTGAAAAATCACGGAGATCTCGTTTCCCCGCAGAGCATACATCTCATTCACAGGAATTTTCGTGAGATCCCGGCCCTCAAAGAGAATCTTCCCGCTATGGATATAGCCGTTGCCGTCCAAAAGCCGCAGAATGCTCATAGCCGATACGCTTTTGCCGCTTCCGCTCTCCCCGACAACGCCCAATGTCTTGCCCGCTTCCACCGCATAGGATACCCCATTGACAGCCTTCACCACGCCCCGCTTCGTCTGAAAATACGTGTGCAGATCCACTAGCTCTAAAAGGGACATAGCCGCACCTACCTTTCATTGGATTTGGGATCAATCGCATCCCGAAGCCCATCCCCGATGAGATTGATGCTGATGGTGGCAAGGCTGAGCGCCAGCGCCGGAAAGACCCAGCGCCACCAAAAATTTACAATCACAGTGGAGGCCTGTGAACCGGTCAGCATATTTCCCCAAGTCGGATTTGGCTCCACCACCCCGAATCCCAAAAAGGATAGGGAGGATTCCGTTAACAGGCACGAGGCAAAGTTCAGTGTCGTGTTGACAATGATGACCGTCGCCACGTTGGGCAGAATATGTCGGAAAATAATGGAGAGTTCCCGGATTCCCATAGCCTTTGCCGCCGTGACGAACTCCTTTTCTCTCTCAGCCAGAATCTGCGCCCTGACAAGGCGGGCTAATCCCGGCCAGCTCAGAACCCCAAGAATAACCATGATCAGGCTAATCCGGCGAAGTTCCGAGACATTGTTGCCGACAATGGACGACAAAATCATCGCCAGCGGCAGAAAGGGAATGGCCCCGACGATTTCAGCAAACCGCATGAGAATATTGTCAATCTTTCCGCCGTAGTACCCGGAGAGACCTCCGATCAGGACGCCAATCACGGTGGAGATGACAACAGCAATGGCTCCGATGGTCATCGTCAGCCGGCCGCCGGACACAAGCCTTGTAAAGACGTCGCGCCCGAAATCGTCGGTTCCCATGAGATATCCTTTCAGTCCCCAGGACACAACGCTGCCGTCCTCCCGGATGGCATAGTTTTGATAGTAACCGGCATGGATCGATGCCGCGGTCTCTGCTTCTGCCGGGACATCTGTCTGATGAAAATTGTTCCGTCCCCAGGAGACAACCCGCCCGTCCCGCAGCAGAACCGTAAAATGGCTTCGCCCTGCCTCAATCGCTACGGCGGCTCCCTGAACCTCCTCCGGGATCTCCTGAACGCCAAAATCCTGGCTGCCCCAAACCGTGATCCTTCCGTCCTCTGTCAACACGGCCGCGGATTTATCCGTCGCCGCCAAATCCACCGCGCGGCCTTGGATCTCCTGGGGCACCGCGTCAAAAGCGGACTCTTTTGCGGAGAGACTCACCACCTGCCCATCCTTGGTCAGAGCCAGTGCCGTCGTCGTGTTGGACGCGATCTTCTCAACGTTTCCCTGCACCTTTCCTGTCTCAATGCTGATGAGATTTTCATTTCCCCATAGGAACAGCTCTCCCCCCTCTGTCACAACCATGGAAATCTGGTATCCCGCTTCGATTTGCTTTATGTCACGGCGCTCCTGCACGGACGTCGGTATTTGATCCAGCGAAAATCGGTTATTTCCCCATGTTCGCACAGTCCCGTCCTCCTGCAGCACCAACACATGGCTTAACCCGGCGGACACTTGTGAAACGGGCTTCAAGTCTTCCGGCACAGCTTTCAATTTGTCATCCAGTATTCCCCACAGGTATACGGCTCCACTTTGATCGATGCCAATACTAAATGCGGCTCCCGCGTCGATCTGTTTCGCGTTTTGCCGCAGCGCCTTGGGAACCTTCTGCTGGGAAAACCCAGGCGGCAAATTCTGTTGCGTCACATCCTGATAGGATGGGTCCAGCGGATAAAATATAGGCAGGATAAAGCAGGCCAAAAAAATAAGAACAAATACCACAAGTCCCGTCATCGCAACCTTATTATCTCGGAACTGAACAAAAATCATCCGCATAGGGCTTCGGACCGGCTCCTCCTCGATTACGGGCAGATCCATCTTGTTCTGTCCAAAAAATAACCCTCGGAATAGA
>JAHZBS010000205.1 GCA_019423265.1 Clostridiales bacterium | reverse complement strand
GCCCAATACAATCTGACTTTCAGAAAAATCTTTTTGACGGGATATAGCTGCGTCCACCTGCTCTTGAAAATCACTATTTGCTTTCATCTCCTGCGGCGTAGTATGTACACCGTCTTGCCCTGGTTGCTGCACAATCTGTCTTGATGGGACAACCATGGTGTTGTTCTTGGTAGCGGCATACTCTTGCGCAGAGATTAACTCCGCTTTAAAGTCCATATAAATTGCGACCTTTTGAGCGTCACGAATGGCACTTATTAGTGTATCAGGTTGTTCGGCAATCGCCTGAATCCAACTCTGCACATATGCCTTGTGGTTTTCGATATGCCGTGAGGACTGCTGCGTCTGGATTTCCGCACTCATAAAACAGGAGCTGATCTCCGCAATCAGCTCCTCGTATGCATATTCAGGTGTTCCAAACTTGCTGCCATTGGGGCGATTCAGACGGCTTTCATGCCCGGTGGCATGTGCCAGCTCATGTAGCGCCGTAGCGTTTAACTCGTATTCGCTCTCAAACGCCATTGCTTTTGGCAGATGAATGGTATCATCTGCCGGGCGGTAGAACGCCTGTGACCCTCCATCATGGTGCATTTCCACGCCCATGTTTTTGGAGAGCTTCTGTACAAGCTGATCCAACGGCTTTAACGCCTTTTCCGGCTGTTCCCATGGCGTTATTCCGTCAATCTGACTGGCATGGAAAACCGGCGTATAACGTGAACGCAGGGTGTAGCGTGGATCTAGTTGTTCTTCCACAGATAGTTTTTTAAAGTCGCTCCACGGAACCATGCGATGGGTAAGCGTATCGTACGGATACCAATATTCTACATAAACCGCCGTGGAACCCGCTCGCAGGTGCCATTTCTCATTCGGATGATAAATGCGCTGCCTGTCCATAATTTGCACCATGGTTGCCCAGCGAGGATCTGTATAGCCCGCTGCCATTGAAATCAAAGAAAGGTGAAATTTGTTGACCCCGTTATAGCAGTGCTTTGTCACAGCGTTCTGCATGCTGGCAGATTTCCAGCCCTGCGTCCAATTCAGGTTCTTTTCCTCTAATACCTGTATAAACTCCTTTGCAATCTGGTCTCGAAATTCAGCTCTGTTTTTCGGTGCCATCGTGCAGTGCCTCCAATTCCTCTGACGTCAGCGTCTGCTCATCAATAAAAACAGTTGTCATCTGTGGCTCAGTCTTAATGGTTGCTTCATCCATGATAGCTGGCGCTCCCTTCCGATGCCTCGAAATATTGTTTCAAGGCTTTCTGGATTGTTTTTACGATTTCCCCCTGCGAAGTGCCCTCCGGAAAATACTTTTGTATGGGGGCCATGCTGACGCTCACCTTTTTTAAGGGTTTTACGGGAGAGGAAAGAAAAGCCTCCCGCAGCCGGACTTCTGTCAGTTCTCCGGCGCTCTCCAGCTCCCGCAATTTATCCGCTGTGCGCTGGTCAATACCCAGACGCTGCTCACCCATAAAGAAGTTTTCCACAATTTGCTGATTTTCACAAGAGAGGAAAGAAAGGGTTGCGCCGATTGTCATCCCCAGCTTCTTTTCATCTACTGCATCCAGCAGCGAGGGAATGAGATACGTCAAGCGGATATAGCGCTGGATCTGATTTCGGCTTTCGCCAGACTGCTCTGCCATGATTTCGTCTGAGTGCAACTTTGTCCCAACTTGGGACAAAGTTAAATCTGTTCGCAATCCACGATGCTTTAACGCTTCCATCTGCATTTTATAGGCAAAAGCCTTTTCGGAAAAGCGGAGGTCTTGCCGCTGCTGGAGATTGGTGGAAATCATTTGAAGCAGCGCTTCGTCATCATCCAGTTTGCGGAGAATACAGGGCAATGCTGAATAGCCAATCGCCCGCGCCGCTGTGCGCCGGTTATGCCCGGAAATGATCTGATACCGATGCTCGCCCATCGAGCGGACGATAAGCGGCTGGATGATTCCGCGTTCTCGGATATCCTGCTGCAAGGATTCCAGCTTTTCCTGTGTGTATGGCCGGAAGGGGTGCTTGTCCGCTGGGAAGTCCTCCAGCAGATCAACGGGCAGCTCTCGCAGCGTGTCGCCCGTCTGAATTGCTGGCGGGGGTGCTGGCACTGGCACGGTCGGCTGATTGACTATGCTTGGCGTTTGCAGTGTGCCTGCAAACAGCTGATCCAATATATCACTCATCTCATTGTCTCCTGCGTCTCCTGCACATAGGCGTCGATGACTGCGCGGAGCCGTGCCTGCAAGACCTCATCCTTTGCAAGCCGCCTCACCATGGCGGGGGCGTAGTCCACTTGGAGCTTCATGCTTTGCGGCTTTGGGACTGCTGCGCCGCGCTTGCTCTTTCCGAAAATGCGCAGAATTGTTTCTTCGTCCAACGCCTCCCGAAATGCTTTCAACTCCTCACCTTGACTGCGGGTTACCGAATGAATATCATTATCTGCCATAACCGTCATAAGCAGTTGCTGGGCTTCATGAGAGAGAAAAGAAATGCTGACGCCGGCGGTAAAGGGAATTGCTTCCGTGTCCACCATGTCAAGCAGGGGAGAGACAAGGAAAGTGAGGCGGATAAAGTTTTGAATTGTGCGGGCGCTGACTTGTGAGCTTTCGGCAACTGCTTCATCCGCTCTATAATTCGTGCAAACGTTGCACGAATTATCTTTTGCAGGACGTCCAGCTTTCCTTTTCAGCGTATCCAGCCGCATTTTATAAGCCCATGCTTTTTCGCTGGGAAGCAAGTGGTCTCTCTGATACAGGTTAGAATCGATCAGAATCAGCTTAGCCTCGTCATCGGTTGCCTGCATGAGAATTGCGGGGATTGTTTTCCGTCCGGCCAGCTTGGACGCTGCCACGCGGTTATGTCCAGCGAGGATTTGATAGCGGCCTTTTTCAAAAGGGGAGAGGCGCAGGCGCACAGGCGAAATCACGCCGTTTTGTCGGATGTTGTCTGCCAGTTCTGCCAGCTTGTCCTCCGAATAGGGCTTAAAGGGTTGCGCGTCGTGTTCCGCATCGCGCCACGGGTCAATCAGGTCAAGGGAAATTTCCTTTGCACCGTGCGCGCCCATAGGCGATGGGCCGGGCGAGAACATACTATTAAAATATCCGTTTGGATCGTTTAACTCTTCCGTGATTGCCGAACCAGTGCCGTCGGCCGCACCGCTTTCTTTCATTCTTCGCAGGGTCTCATTCATCTTGCTATAACCTCCTTCGCCAATTCCTTGTACGCATTTCCAAGACGACAGCCATTCATACTGACTGCGCTGCGCTGTTCGTCGGCCGCTTTGGCGGCGTCGGCTAAGAAGGGAATGACTGTGTTATATACTTGCGAACCGAAAACCTCCCGCAGATCTGCAATCATCTGATGGGTCATCTTACGCCGGGAATCCGCGCGGGTGACTACGATGCCATTCACCTTCAGCTCCGGATTCACAGTTTTTCGGGTGCGTTCAATGGCTGCAAACAGTTCTGCCAAACCGTCCACTGCGTAGGGTTCCGGTTCAACCGGGATAACCACGGCGTCGCTGGCTGCCAACGCATTTACCGCCAGTAGATCCAACGCAGGACTGCAGTCAATCAGGATGTAGTCATATCCGGTAAACGCTGGCGAGTGCAGAATTTCGGACAAAACCAAACTAGAGTTATCACTGGCTGCCAGAACCGTTGGCGCGGTGGTCAACATTGTAGATGCTTGGATGTAGTCCAGATTTTCCCGGTCATTGTGTAGCAGGTATGTTTTGGGGTCGTAGTCGATACCGGACACATGGTTATAGATCAAATCAGAAATTGACCGATTGCCGGGGTGTTCTACCTGTACAGTACCACTCAAGTTTTGCTGGGAGTCCAGATCAACGAGGCAGATACGCTGTCCCATAACGGCCAGCGCCGCTCCGAGATTGATGGTGGTGGTGGTTTTGCCGACTCCGCCTTTCTTATTTGCAACACTCAGTATTTTCATTTTCTTTTCCTCCTGTAAATCTTGATGTTGATATTAAAAAGCTCCCTGCCACAGCAAGGAGCTTAAAGATTATTGCTGTTCAGTTTTTGAAGTGACTGGTGCTTCGGTAGCAGAAGGCTGATTAACAAGTCCACTCTTTGCACCTTGAGATAATTTCTTAACTTCTTCGGAGAGACGCAAGTTTTGGTCCCTTAATTCCTGATTTTCATAAATTAGTTTTTCGAAAAGAGGTGGAATTGCTTCGAGTTGATGAATTGCCTCTGAGATTTTATGTAATTCGTCACTATATCCTAGACTGCATTTTTCCGGAGTTTTCGTAGGATTATCTGGAATTATTGAAGGTTTTTCTTGTGGCATAGGCTCCCTACAATACTGGGAACCTAACAGTTGGAATGCTAGGAGAAGAGTTAGAGCAGGAATAACGCTCAATTTCGGAGTGAAGTGTTCGGGAAAATACAAATGGACTTGGTACAAAAGAACCCATGAAAGAATGCCTATAAACAGTTAGATTGCAATAATCCAGTCTTTTTTT
>JAHZBS010000204.1 GCA_019423265.1 Clostridiales bacterium | reverse complement strand
ATACATTTGCCGTCAAAAAGGAAGAGGCAATTGCTAAATTTGTCAAAAGAGCACATGATCCGGGCGGTCCGCTACTTCACAGGCTGAAAGATAGGCGGCTTGTTCTCCACCTGGAATTTTCTTTCCTCCTCCACGGCCAGCGCGTAAAAATACTCCTGGGCGTTCAGGGCCGGCTTCCCCCGCCTGTCCACTTTTTCGTAGCCTCCCTCCTGATTCATGACCCGCGCCTTCTGCGTGTCTGTCATCAGCACTTCCAGAATCTTTTTCAGCCGCGCCATGTGTGCAGCGCCCTCCACAGGAAACAGCAGTTCTACCCTGCGGTCTAGATTTCTCGGCATCCAGTCCGCGCTGGACAGATAGATCTCCTCATGTCCGCCGTTGGAAAAGTAATAGATGCGGCTGTGCTCCAAAAGCCATCCCACGATGCTTCGGACTCGGATATTCTCGGAAACGCCCGGTATTCCCGGCTTGAGGCAGCAGATCCCTCGAACGATGAGTTCAATACGGACGCCCGCACAGGATGCGTCGTACAGAGCGGCAATGATCTCGGCATCCAGGAGAGAATTCATCTTCGCCACGATAAAGGCGTCCTGCCCCTTGAGCGCATGTTCCTTTTCCCGATGGATCAGCGCTAGAAACCGCTTGCGAAGTCCCAACGGCGCTGTCGTGACTTTAAAGAATTCCGGGGGATCGCCATAGCCGGATAAGCTGTTGAACAGGGCCGACGCATCGGCGCCGTAGGCCTCTTTACAGGTAAAAAATCCCATATCCGTGTACAGCCTCGCCGTCACATCGTTGTAGTTGCCTGTGCCCATATGGACATACCGCTTAATCCCATCCTCCTCCCTTCGGACCACCAGCGTGATCTTACAGTGGGTCTTCAATCCGACTAAGCCGTAGATGACATGGCAGCCCGCCTGCTCTAAGCGCTTTGCCCAATGGATGTTATTTTCCTCATCGAATCGGGCCTTGACTTCCACCAGAACCGTTACCTGTTTTCCGTTTTCCGCCGCCTTTGCCAGCGCCCGGATTATGGGAGACTGGCCGCTCACCCTGTACAGCGTCTGTTTGATCGCCAGCACATTTTCATCGCACGCCGCCTGCTCCACAAATTGGACCACAGGCGTAAAGGATTCATAGGGATGATGAAGCAGTATGTCGCGCTTTGCAATAGCGGCAAAAATATCGTCCTCCCCCAATAGATCCCGGGGAGTCCGGGGGCGCAGGGGAGCATACTGCAGGCGGGAGAATTTCTCCAGCTTCGCCAGCTTGGATATAAATCCCAGGTCCAACGGTCCCGGTATGCTATAGACATCCCGCTCTGCAATCTCCAGCGCCTCTTGCAGATAGGATACGATCTCGTCCGGCGCGTCTGAGGCGATCTCCAGCCTCACAGCCTGTCCCCAGCGGCGCCGCTTCAAAGACTTTTCAATCTCCTCCAACAAATCCTGCGCTTCCTCTTCCTGGATGGTCAGGTCCGCGTTACGGGTTATCCGGTAACAGGCGCTGGCCGTGATGGTTTGCTTTGGGAAAAGTGTATTTAAAAAGATCGAGATAACGTCTTCCAGCAAGACAAAGGCATCCCTTGTCGGGAGCGCAATCAGGCGCGGTAGAACAGAGGGCACCTGCACAGTGGCAAAGATCTCCTCCTCTTTCGTCCGCTCCAAAAAGACTGCAATATTCAAACTGCGATTTAGGATCAGCGGAAACGGTCTTCCCGGGTCCACCGCCATAGGTGTCAGGACCGGATAAATATTGGATTTATAATATCCCTCTAAATATTGCAGATCCTCCTTTTTCAGCTGCCGTTTGGGCAGAATCAAAATTCCTTCCTTCTTTAGCTGGGGCAATATGGACCGGCTATAGGTATTGTACTGTTCCTCCGCCATCAAATGCGCCCGCTGTGAAATCCGCTTGAGCTGCTGCTTAGGCGTCAGACCCGCCGCGTCCTCTTTTGTATACCCAGCCTCCACCTGATCCTTTAGGGAACCCACCCGCACCATAAAAAATTCATCTAGATTGGACGTGACAATCGCAAGAAACTTGGCCCTCTCTAAGAGTGGATTTTTCGTATCCTTCGCCTCTTCCAGAACCCTCTGGTTAAATTCCAGCCAGCTCAGCTCCCGGCTGATGAAATACTCCGGTTTATAAAAGTCGTTTCCCTCCATCACACGTTCCCTCTCTTCATCTTCAACTCCGGCTGCAATCCGAAAACTGCCCGAAAAAACTCACTGTGCTTCTGAAACATCCATTGCTCCAATAAGAAATCTTCCCCCGCCCGGACTCGCAAAATAAAATTTCCCTCTTCCGCCCGGACGGAAACCAGATCCAACTTCTGCTTGTGGCTGGCGTCGAGAGAATTGGCCAGCTGAATGATGGCAATCAACTTAGCGGCCGCCACTCGATTCTTTTTCCCCAATCCCATATAGTCTGCGTCGTCCACGGCCGGCTCTCCATTTTCATGGTACCGGGCAATGATCATGATCATCGTCTGCTCCTCCTCCGTCAGCCCGATGAGCTCCGACGCCTCAATGATATAGGAAGAACACATGGCGTGATTTGTCAAGTTTACATATTTTCCCGTATCGTGGAGAAGAATCGCCGTCTTCAGAAGAAGCCGGTGGCGGGCGCCCAATCTCTGGGAGCGGGCCAGATGATCAAAAATCATCATCGCCTTCCCATCCACATCTGCCACATGCTCCCTATCGTAGTGGTATTGTTCCGCCAATACGCGGGCATAAGACAGGATTTCCTGATCCAGGTTTTCCTCCTCCTGTTTCGTCCCGTACTGATCATTGAGCTCCCACAGAATACCATCCAGCAAACCGGCATAGGGACAGTACAGTTTTTGAGATTCTGTCATCTTCCAGAACGTTTTCAGCAGCATCATCGTTGGAATTAGCATTTCCGCCCGCTCATATTCCAGCCCATATTCATCCGCTATGGCCCTTGATGATTTGTACAGCATCGTCTCATATAAGGCATCAAATTGATCCCGGTCGATGGACGCGATGTCCAAATCCGCTTCCTTTCCCGGGCAGAGCCGCCGCACCATCTCCATCTCCCCGCCGGTGGCGATGAGATAGTGATAATTCTCTTTTACATTCTGCCGCTTCAACTGATCGATATGACTGATGATATATTCCTCCAGGACCTTGGGGAATTGCAGCGAATTCTCCTCGACGGAAGAAAGCAATTGCCGGATTCGAAGGGATCCAAGGCGAATATTTTGGTTGTAGACGAGGCCGCTTTCATCGTAAGCCGCGATCTGTATACTCCCCGATCCGATATCCATGGTCAGGAGTCCCTCTGCCTTCAATTTTGCATACTCTGGGATCACATGGCGCACCGCCAGCTGCGTGAGATACCGCTCTTCGGAATTATGGAGCACCTCCAGACTGATTCCCGTCCGAACCTGGATCTGATCCAACACATAATCGCGGTTTTTCGCCTCCCGCACTGCGCTGGTGGCAACGGCTCGAAAGACTCGAACATGATAGTCCCGCAGCAGCTGCCGGAATCCTGAGAGCGTGTTACAAATTTCATCCACCATGGCGGGACTCAATTTCCCAAGCGAAAAGGTGTCCCGGCCTATGGCAAGGGATTTGACCACATCCTCAAGGACCTGAAACCGACCGTCCTCCGTCATCTGGACGATCTTTAATTCCATAAACCCGCTTCCTACGTCGATAACCCCAGTGACAGGGACTTTTCTTGGCTTATTCATTATAATCTCCATTCCGGAGCGTCAGTGACGGGGCGAAGAGAAATATGCGAAGGCGATTTCTCTTCTGCCATAAGAGCTATTTGTGGCGCTCCGGCACAGATAGCCTGTACTCTTCCCCATGCTATTGGGTCTGTTCTTTTGAATGCCGCTGGCGAAGTTCGGCAAAAAAACTCTTCATCATCTGCATACTTTCCATTTCCCGCACCCCATACTCCACCTCAACTTGATGATTGAAGCTCGGCTCCTGTAAAAGGTTGAGAATCGATCCGGCGCACCCCGCTTTGGGATTCATAGCGCCGATCACCGCGCGGGGAATCCTAGCCTGTACGATGGCGCCGGCACACATGGGACATGGCTCCAGCGTCACATAGATCGTACACTGCTCCAGCCGCCAGTCCCCCAGATAGCTCGCCGCCTCGCGGATCGCATCGATCTCTGCATGCCGCAGCGGGTTGCCTGCTGTATTGCGCAGATTATACCCTCTTCCGATAATCGCATCTCCATACACAATCACTGCGCCAATGGGCGTCTCCTGTTGCTCATACGCAAGCTTTGCCAAGGCAAGCGCTTCATCCATATATCGCTCATCCCGGAGCCTTTGCTCCTGATCATCGTCCATAAGTCAACTCCTTCGTATCTTCTTTATTTTTCTTATTCTAGCAAATATAAGCGTGTAAATCAATAGAGTTTCAAATTAATTTACATGAAGCCTTAAATGCCAAAGTAAATTCCAGTTCACATATCCCTACTGGATTTAAGTCTG
>JAHZBS010000203.1 GCA_019423265.1 Clostridiales bacterium | reverse complement strand
GCGCCATCTCTTTGACTTTATCGCGCAGGAGAAAGATGCAATCCTCCACGTTGGCTTCGCCCTGGACAACATCCTGCGCAAAAGCCTCGCAGCTCGGCGCTCCACACGACCCACAGTCAATCTGGGGTAGATTCTGGTATAGTGCATCCCGCTGCCTCATCTTCTCCAGGGCTTTCGCCATGTCTTCATCCAGGTGCAGCACCTTCGCCGGCTCCACCTGTTTTTGCACGTAACAGTTGATGTCGATGCCATCCAATATATGGCGGAGCTGAGGACTCAAGTTGCTGCGCATGACCTTCTGCATTCTAGCCTTGGCATTAAACGGGTTTTCCGGTGCCAGAGGTCCGCCGAGGCATCCTCCGATACAGGCATTGGCCTCAATAAACTCAACTCGCTTGATCCGGCCGTTCTCCAGACTATCCAACACCTCGATGACATTCTCAATCCCATCCACCGCCATGACATCCTGAAGCAACAGCCCCTCGCTCTCTCCCCCGATTCTCGCCCAGCTAACGCCCTGATTGGTCGCCATCTGGAGGACCTCGATTTCCTCTTCCTTCACCGTCTTTAAAACCGGCAAAAGCCTAAAATAAACTTCGTTCAACGCGACGGCGCTGGTGACAGCGGATTTATCAACCATCTGAGGCTTATGTACATCTGTGACTTTCGCCGCACAGGGCGTGATAAAAAAGATTCCGATCTCCTCATCCTTGTAACCTTGGCGGTAAAAGTATTCTCTCGCCATTCTTGCGATGGCCTCCATGGGCGGTATGATCGGGATAAGATTATCGATCAGAGAAGGAAACCGCACCTGGATCAGGCGGACAATGGCGGGACAAGCTGTTGAAATCCAAGGGCCCTCCTCGCCCTCCTGTTTCTTCCTCTGGATAAAGCGTATGCTCTCCGCCGTGACAATCTCCGCCCCTTTCGCCACCTCAAATGCCTCGTCAAAGCCTATCTTTTTAAGCGCCGTCAACAGGCGGTTTAAGTTGCGGTTTCCAGCGAATTGACTGTACAGGGATGGCGCTGGCAGCGCGACCTTAACCTTATAGGAGGTGGCCAAGATCGCATCCAGCGGCTTCGTCACGGCAACTTTGGCCCCGTGACGGCATACGCGAATGCACATTCCACAGTCAATACACAGATCGGAAAGAATACGGGCTCTTCCGCTGCGCACGCGAATGGCCTCGGTTGGGCACCGCTTAATGCAGGTGGTACAGCCTACGCACCGATTTTCGATCAGCGCCACGGATGGCTTATAGGTTCCCTTCATCTGTCTTCCCCCTTATATCAAAAAATCCAATGTCAGTGTCGTCCCCACACCCACTTCTGTCTGTACGTCCAGATCGTCGCTATATTTTTTCATATTCGGAAACCCCATCCCCGCGCCAAACCCTAATTCTCTCGCTTCCTGGGATGCGGTGGACCAGCCTGCCTGCATAGCCAGCTCAACGTCGGGGATTCCAGGTCCCTGATCCGCAAGCACAACCCGGATTTTGTCCGGCTCCACCTCACAGCGGATGTCTCCGCCGTTGGCGTGGATGACCATGTTGATTTCCCCTTCGTACATGGCAATGGATACACGGCGGATCACCGATGGATCCACCCCCAGATCCTTCAACACGCTCTTGAATTTCGTCGAGGCTCTCCCCGCCATCTCCGGGTACCCTCCGTCCACATTATAGTGAAAAGTCATGGCCGATCTCCTCCCCCAAAAGCCCTTGCTGGTATAGCAATCCACAGGATGTATACAGGGAATACTCCGTGCATAGGAGAGTGATCCCCGCACTCGTTGCAATATCGATCAGCTCCTGCGCTGGCACCTTTCCTCTGACAAAGACGATGGCGTGAATATCCACCACCTCGCATGTTCGAATGACCTGTGGGTTGACCAGTCCGGTCAGCAGGATATCATTGTGCTGAACAAAGGCTAACACGTCGCTCATCAGGTCACAGCCATATCCAAATTCTATGTCAAAATCCTCCGCTAATTCCGTAATCAATTTGGCATGTAAAATCTCCTGTACTTCTGTAATCTTCATGGGCCGGGGCATCTCCTTATTCTATCCTGGATGACTGAATCCGCCCATGTGACAGCGCAGTCACCAGCTGAAGCGGATTTTTTATTTATTATACCAAATTCCATTCCATATTGCACTCTTTTTTATTCTTTTTTTATAAAATTTTATCTTTTCTCTTGAAGCGCGACTTCCGACATGATATGATAGGAAATACCACATAGAATCCAACATACGTAGTTTAGGAGGAATTCCACTTGAACTTTATAAAAAAACACCCCTACTTCATCACTCTGGTGTTGGGAACGATCTTAATTTTTGTCCTGCGCCTCCCCTGGTACTCCATCTTTATTTTTTATGCGGCGTATGGCCTGATTATGTATTTTACTCACTTCGCTACCTGTGTCGGCATGACCGGCTACCTCATTGACGCTTTTCTGCACAAGGAAAAATGGGCTGTCCCCTTCTATCGGTACGCTGCCAACCATGGAAGCAAATGCGTCTATGGACTGTTGGCCTATGGTCTCCATCTGTTGCGGGAATGCCACTATCCCGAAGCCCTGGCCATTTTTGAGCGGCTTGTTTCATTGGAGAAAATTAATCCCATGATGTTAAAATATGCGAGACAGGATCTGGCCATCGCCTACTGGAAGATGGGAGATCTGACAAAGGCAATCGACACAATGGAACAGATGCTCAAGGATTATGAATATTTCAGCATCGATTTCTATACCACCATTGGATACTTCTATATAGAAGCTGGCGACTACGACAAGGCGACGGAATTCTCCAATAAGGCCCTGGATGAGGATGAAAGTCATGGCCCAGCTTACGACAATCTCGGGCAGATTCAGTACCGGCTGGGCAACTATGAGGAGGCGGAATCCCTTTTGCTCAAAGCTCTGGATTTAAAAGAAACCATGGCCGACAGCAAATACTATCTCGGCATGATCTACGAGTCCTGGGGCGAGAAAGAGGCGGCCCGCAATTACTTTATCGCCGCTCATAACTCAAAGGTGACCGGGATGAACACCATCTCCCGCGAAACGATTGAGGAAAAATATAGGGACTATGAAAACGCCTGATTGTCCAGGCCAAAAAAAGTTCGCGTTCCGCGAACTTTGAAAGAACCTTCGGTTCTTCTCAATTATGTCCGCCTTCCGGCGGACCTTTTATTAAGGTTAAAAAGTTCGCGTCCGCGAACTTTGAAAGAACCTTCGGTTCTTCTCAATCATGTCCGCCTTTCGGCGGACCTTTTATTAAGGTTAAAAAGTTCGCGTTCCGCGAACTTTGAAAGAACCTTCGGTTCTTCTCAATCATGTCCGCCTTCCGGCGGACTTTTTATTAAGGTTAAAAAGTTCGCGTCCGCAAACTTTGAATCATATCCGCCACATGGCGGATTTTTTTATAGTAATTTTTACTGCCGGGTCATTCGCTGCCGGATCGCCTCATATACGATAACGGCGGTGGCTACCGCCGCGTTGAGAGATTCCGCCCGGCCGGGCTGTGGGATCTTGACAAGCATGTCGGACAGTGCCGCGGTGCCTTTAGTTAGACCTGCGCCCTCATTTCCGATTAAAATAGCGCACGGACCCGTCAGATCCTGTTGAAAATATAGGGTCTCCCCGTCCAGATGGGCGGCCAAAATTTGGATCCCCTGATCTCGAAGCCGGTGCAGCGTTTCCGAAAGGTTTTCCGTCACGTAGAAGGGGAGATGAAACACGGACCCCATGGAGGCGCGGACCACTTTCGCATTATAGAAATCCACTGTCCTCTCTGTGCAGACGACGCCATTGGCCCCCGCCGCGTCCGCCGTGCGCAAAATCGTTCCCACATTCCCCGGATCCTGCAGATCTTCCAAGACTACAAGCAAAGGCGGGGACGATTGATGCTCCAGGACATCCTGCAAAGTAAAATAGCGCCGGCGCACCACCGCGAGAATCCCCTGCGGCGACTGGGTGCCGGAAACAGCATTCAATACGCCCTCCGTCACCTTGTAAAACGAAGAGGGCCGGAGCCTCCGGGCGGTCTCCCACCCCCAGGCATGATTCTGTTCCCAAAAGGTATCCGAGACCCACAGACTTTCCGTCTCCCAGGCCTCCGGGAGCTCTTCGACGCTGCGCACTCCCTCCACGATGAAACATCCGGCCTCCTTTGACGTCCTGGGCTGTTTCAGCTTGGCCGCCGCCTTTACAACCGGGTTGGAGAGGCTTGAAATTCGTTTTGGTTCCATCAGGATATCTCCAAATTCGTGACGCGCTTAATGTCCTGATTTGATCCTATGACCACAAGAATGTCCGTCTGATTCATGCGCCGCTGAGCCCCTGGCGACACATCTATCTGACCGCCTTCGCCTCGAATTGCCACGACGTTGAGGCCGAATCGCGCCCGCATATTCAGCTCCACCAATGTCTTGCCGATCCATTCGTCCCGGACACCAATCTCCACAATGCTATACTTATCGGATAATTC
>JAHZBS010000202.1 GCA_019423265.1 Clostridiales bacterium | reverse complement strand
CTCTGGCATTCTGGAATTTCAGTTGTCACTGGAATTTACTTTGGCATTCAACCATTCTGTGCTATCCTTGAATATTTACACCTTATTTTGAAATGAGCCATAAGCTTGTTAAAATCAATGTAACATTTTCTGAATTTTTTCAGATCGCATTGACATTATACTTCCTTAGGAGTATAATGAATATGAAAATGGAGATGATATGCCCATGATCAAAGAGCTCTATCACGGTTCCTCAAATATCATTGAGAAGCCTTTTTTTGGATACGGTAAGCCTTACAACGATTATGGTCTCGGCTTTTATTGCACCGACAGCCTTGAGATGGCAAAGGAATGGGGGGTCGGCAAGGACCAGGACGGCTATGCCAACTGCTATGAAATCGAGTGTGATGGTCTGCGGATTCTTGAACTAAATGCGCCGGAATACTGCATCCTGCATTGGCTTACAGTGCTGCTGCAAAACCGCGAGTTTGATGTTCCCTCCGGTCTGGCATTGGAGGCGAAGGAATATCTGCTTGCCAATTTTTCCGTCAATTACGAGAGCTACGACGCGATCATTGGCTATCGTGCCGATGACAGCTATTTTTCGTTTGCACAGGATTTCATAAATGGTACGATTTCTTACCGTCAGCTTAACAATGCGATGTATCTTGGTAAGCTTGGTCAGCAGTTTGTGCTCAAGAGTAAGAAGGCATTTGATCGAATCACGTTTGTTGGCAGCGAGATTGCTGAAAGTAGCGAATGGTACGCAAAAAAAATGCTGCGCGACAAGACCGCTCGCCGCGAGTATTTCAGCGTGGAGCGAAATCGCCGTCAGCGCGGCGATTTATATATCACACAAATTATGGATGAGGAGATGATGCCTGATGATCCGCGCTTACGATAAGGTTTATCTTGACAAAGCCCGCACTGTCCTTGGCCGTATGCTGGACTTTGCGGTGTATGATCTTAAATACGATATTACTGAATTTTTCGATCTGTTCATCAAGTCCGGCGTTGCAAAACGCTTTGAAACCGGCGATTTCGCTGTTATTGTTGGTATGTCCGGTGTGGAGCTTGCTTATAAGGTGCTTGAGCAATCCGGCGTGGAAAGCGAACGCATCAAACCGAACTACACCGCCTCACGGAGCGAGGAATTTTGGACGGGCTGGGCATTAGCATATTATCAGTGGGAAACATCCATGAGCTTTGCGGAGATCGTGCGGTATGTTCCCATCAAAGATATGATAGCTCTTTATCAGCCCTATCATGAAATGGATATTCGTCAGTTTGTCGATAAGGTAAATGCGATGTATAAAGCGGCGAAACCGGAAACAAATCTAAAACTTCTGCGGCAGAAAGCCGGTTTGAGTCAACGCGAGCTTGCGGATTTGTCCGGTGTCCCGGTGCGCACTATCCAGCACTACGAGAAACGGCAGACGAACATCAATAAGGCTCAGGCGGAGTATCTTGTTGTGATGGCAAAGGTGCTGTGCTGTGAGGTAGGGGACTTGATGGAGAAAACGGAATAGAAAAAGAGCGCGACCATTCAACACTGTGGATGGTCGCTGCTTTTTGTTTATTCATCTTCAATTACAACATCGCTGTCATCCATAAAGGACAGTTGTACAGCACCGTTGGATAATGGTTCTTCTTTGCCGTTGTACTTAATCAGATAGTATAAGTGCGCCCTTGTCAAGCAAGGGAGATTTAATTCTCCCCGTTTTCTTCCCCGCTTTTCCGTAAATGTTCCTGTGCCTGTGCGGTCCGAAAAGCAATTTCCAACAAGCCTTTTATCTGCTCGTTGCTGTACTGCTCCGGCTTCTCTAACAGACTTTCCAGTATCGTCCCACGCTCAATAAGGCGATGTGTCCTCGCCTTACGTTCTGCGTCTTTTTTCTGATTGAGAAGTTTCCGCTTTCTGTTCTGTAACTGCCGGATTTCTTCCTCGGCTTTTGCAATCTTTTCTTCAATGTCTGTCATGGTTAAAATCTCCTTTCTGATTTCGGGCATAAGAAAAACAGGAAGTCCGTTTCGGGATTTCCTGCTCGGTGGTGCTACTGTGAGGATAGCAGTTATTTAATTGTCATGCGTTTAATAATTCTAACGCTTTTTTATACAAGGGGTCAAGGTCGCAACCGCAACTCCCGCACTCTTTATCAGCCTGTTTTATTGCTGCTATGAGGGTTTCGGTATTACCTTTACCATCTAACCATGCTTGCGCCGGATTTGCGATTAAATCCCAACCGGATGCTACAAATTTTTCCATAATTATTTTTAATTCTTCCACTCTCAAGAGTCCTCCTTATTGGTTCTTCTTATTTTTTTCAATCTCCTACTTGACTTTTAATAGTTGGTCTTTCCAATCAACATCTTTCCTCTTAGGAATCGGGTATTAAAAGAATGCCATGCACTTTTCTCACATAATAAATAAGTGTCAATTTGACACACTCAACATCTAGCATGTTGACAGCACCACAGGTATTTTATCCCCAAATTCCTTAGTTATGTCGCCACTACAGTATAATGTTCATGCTATCTTAAAGGGAATACTCCCCTCCTCATCGCTGTTATTTTTATGTTCGCTCTCGTTCTCCTGATCTGGAAAGGTAATCCCCTCATAATACTCCAAATCGTGAAAGTTATTCGGGAATAGATGAATTTCGCTTCCCCTTCGATAACCTCCCGGTTCATTTTGATCTAATATATTCCAGATAATAACCTTATAAAGAACTGCATTATATGTCGTAGTTCCTCCATCTTTATATGTTAATTTGATTGGAAATAAAAGCAAAGCCATAACAAGAACGATCGCTAAAATCAAAATTATTTTACTTCTTTTTAATTTTTGCAATAGTATTCCTCCTAGAAACTAACCATTCTTTTTCTTATATGATTATCATATATTATAAATATTATAATGTCAATATCTGTTTATTATTTTGTTAATTTTCATATTGTTTTGTACAATCAATACAACTTTTATATATCTATTATAAATCCTTGAATGTAAAATTAAATTCTACAGACAAAGAATATGGGGGTACGGACGAAATCCCAGACCTAACCCTAACAAACAAGGAGGAGGAGTCTATGTATTCACTTGAAGACCGGTTAAGGGCTGTAAAATTGTATTTCGATTTAGGACAGAACACTGCTCCAACAGTTCGGAAATTGGGATATGCTGATGTTTAAAATGAAATGTTTTATTGCCGTAGTTGGGAATGTATGACGATTGACAAGGCTGTCTGAAAAGGCGCAGCCAAATAAGAGGGAAGGCACTTGCATTAATAGACAGTATTTCTCTGGCCCCTTTCCTTTATCCCTGGGTCCCATCACTTGCAACAGCAGAACCAAAACAAAAAATTTTCCTTCAATCTCTTTGATGTTCACTTGTTTTGTGGTATAATAATGAACAGATTTTCCTAGACTTCTACGCTATGGAGGAGGTTACATCATGTCTAAGCTCAGGTGGAAGCCCGGCAACATGCTCTACCCGCTGCCGGCCGTCATGGTCTCCTGTGGAGACCAACCTGATAATTATAATATTTTTACAGCCGCCTGGACCGGAACGCTGTGTTCGGATCCGCCCATGACCTATGTATCCATTCGCCCAGAGCGCCACTCCTATGCCCTGATCTCCCGCACAAAAGAATTTGTGATCAATTTGACGACACGGCGATTAGCGAAGGCGGCGGATTTTTGTGGCGTCCGATCCGGCCGGGATCTTCAAAAGTTCGATGCCCTGGCTCTCACAGCCGTCCCAGGTTTTACCGTCAGCGCTCCCCTGATCGGGGAAAGTCCTCTGAGCCTGGAATGCCGTGTCCGTCAGGTCATCCCCCTCGGTTCCCACGATATGTTTATGGCCGACATCCTATGTGTTGCGGCAGATGACCGCTATCTCGACAGCGCCGGCCGTTTTCACCTGGAGAAGGCGGATCTTCTCGCCTACTCCCACGGAACCTATTACGCTTTAGGACAGCAATTGGGACATTTCGGTTACTCTGTGAGAAAAACCGGAACAAAAACGAGATGAGGAGGTACGAGTATGACATTTGGAGAGCGAGTGAAGACACTCCGACAGGAAGCAGGCTGGACCCAGGAGGAGTTGGGAGAGAAAATTCACGTGTCCGCCCGCGTCATTGGCTACTATGAAGCCGATGACCGCTTCCCTAAAAATCAAACCATCCTCCTTGATTTGGCTAAGGCATTTCAAGTATCTCTGGACTATCTCTTGGACAATCCGGTGCGCCAGGAAGCCACCTGCCCCAGCCGCTTCTGCTATGTCAAAACCATGAATGCCCAGCAGCGCAGTCAGGTCAATGATTACATACGATACCTCCGTTGGAAACAGCGCAAGGAGCGCGAAGAGGAAGAATCGCAGGGGCATCTGGAAAGCGATGCGGAGCGCGATGGGATTGCCGGCATCGGAAAGCAATCCCTCGAGGAGGCATTGAAGTCCTTTCAACTTCGGTCCACGATCACAGGGGAATAAAAGTTGGCGGGACGCCAACTTTTGATGGCGGGACGCCAACTTTTGATGGCGGGACGCCA
>JAHZBS010000201.1 GCA_019423265.1 Clostridiales bacterium | reverse complement strand
CCATATCAAATTCACGGCAGGCGTCCACGAATTCCCGAACTAAATCCCTCTTGGGCCCAAAATTCACCGAGTTAAATGGATTGACCTTGGAATCCCATAGACTGAAGCCCTCATGATGCCGCGTCACCATCACGCAGTATTTCATACCGGCGCGCTTGGCCAGCTGCACCCATTCTCTGGGAGCGCCCGGCTTCGTCAACAACTGATCCTTTAGCTCCTCATACTCCCCTGCGCAGCTATTTTCCATAGCCCACGCCCACTCGTGGGCCCCCCGGATCGAAAACAATCCATAGTGGATGAACATACCATACCTGGCCTCACGCCACCACTTCATTCTCTCATCCCGGCTGGCTGCAATCTTCGTCTCATACTCTGATTTACATAACAACGTACTCAATGCTGTCACCATCCTCTCCAAATTTACCTTCTGTGGTGATAGTATCAAATCCTTCTGTCAAAAACCATAGGAAAAGTTAATCCCAATTTATAAAATATTAACCAATTGATTTTGTCCATAATTTTCCATTCAACAGACGCTTGAATTTTTACAAATTTGATATATACTTTTCTATAGAGCCGCAGCGGACACATTCGAATGGGGCGCCCAGTGATAGAAAGGATCGATCGTATGGATACATTGTATAAGGAATTGTCGGATAAGCTCCATTTGCCAATCTTGATTGATTATCTGCTGTACTCCAGTTCCAGCTATAATACCGCTACACGGCCTACGGAGGAAGAGGCTTGGACGGCTTTGCAAACCTACCTAGAGCAGCATGGATATGCAGAAAATGAATTGCTCGATCAGATAAGCGCCTTTGCCATCCTGATCCAGGAAAATTATCTCCTGACAGGCATCAAATTAGGAGCCCAGTTTGCCAGTGAATTCTCCTTAACTCCACAGGATGTAGAGCGGGCTGAGAATATTATGGTGACTAACGCTGACAAAGAAATCGTGTTGAAGGAAATTGCGGAAAAGCTTCGTTCTCATTATTTACACTCTTCCGATGAGGAAACTCGACGTTTACTAGCGGATATCGACGTGCTATTGCAGACGATCTTACTATAAGAAAATACATATCATTTGTGTTTCAAACATAGGACAAAGAAGGATCTGACATTGACAATCAGATCCTTTTGAAGTGTCCCTTTTATTCTTCCTCGTCTTCCTCCACATCATCCTCCGCGCCCCTAATGTTCCTCGTATCCAGCCATTCGCTGTTGGGGCGGCAAAGGAGGCGGCCGTCCAAATATGCCTGCTGCAGCGTGAGGATCGTCTGCCCCTGATAATTGCCAGAACGGGTTCGCTCGACTACCAGTGCGGCGTCTGCCCTGCTGTCGTCCTGCAGAGACAGCGGAAGCATAAGACTCATTACATTTCGCGTAGGAAAGAAACACGGGATCGCGGTCTTATAATTCCAGCGCACCTGTTTTCTCGCCATCTCAATGGCATCCTCCAGCCGATTCCGCAAGCGGTTAAACAGCCGCGGCGTCTCCGCGATCTGATCGCTCAGCTCCTGATAGCGAAGCTTTTTTTCCCGCCAATCGCCGGCTCCCTCGATCCGGTCAACAGCCTCCAGCGCAGCCTGCATCCCATGGCACTCTTCCCGGAGGAATTCCAGCGGCAGGCGCGCCACATTGTCCAGCAAAATGTGCTCATAATCAGTGTGGAGCTCCTTTTCCAGATCAAAGAGCAGATCCTCCTTGCACTCAAAATACGATGGGGGCTGCGGCAGGGGATTAAAATAATCCACAAGCCGTTTTCCCACCCCACGGCCGGCAGCGGTGCAAAACTCCAAGAAGCGCCACTTTGTCTTGTGACTATCATCGCTTGGCTCAAAACAAGCGTATAGATCATCATAGTGCTGTGTAACCAGACCAGTGTTAAACGCCGCAAAGCTGCCATCCTCTGCCACACAGACTTTGTCTTCAAGCTGTAGCCGGTAAAATGTATACTGGATGTATTTTTGCAAAATAAAATATTTTTTATTCTGGCTGTCCTCAAAATCCCAGGGCTCAGGAAGCGCTTTTCTCTCCAGCTCCTCCAGAAAATTGGACCAAGAGCCCAAAAAGGCAAATCGCTCCAGCTCTTTTCCCGGATTCCGCATAGGATTCGTCCGGCTCACACCGGCGAAATTCAAGTACCATGGATACACTCCATAGTCGGATCGCTTGATGGATGCGCAGATCGGCTCTCCATTTTTATCCCGCAAATCGACGGAGAAAAGATAGGCGTTATTTCGCTCCCGCAGCGTCCCTGTCGCCCTGGCTTTGTCATAACCTGCACAGACCGCCTGAATAACTTGCTGCGACGGCGCCGCCTCAATGCCGGTCAGCGCCAGATTCAGCTTGGCCAAGGTCTTGGGCAACAGTTGAACGGATCCCATCATCTTCTGCGGGAGCGATGGCTCCCCGTTCAACCGCACTGACTCCGCACCTGGGTTGGTCGGCCTTTCTCCCTCCTGATCCCAGTCCGGAACCGTGTGCAACGTGACGAGGGTCTGGGGTACACCCCCCATAACAGCCTCTTCCAGTGACAGAAACTCACCTAGCTCCTGCAATAGCAGCTTCATTTTATAGAATCCGTACTGCTCTTTTGAATGGCCCGCGTCATTCATCACCTTGCTGACCACAGCCATGTGCAGCTTCTCTTCCTTCGGCAGCACTTCCGACAGTGCAAAATATATGTCCTTTTTATTCTCCTGGGTCAGCGAGCCCACCGTCTGCCCCTGGCTTTCTGGATTCTGAACCGTCTTAACTGTAAATGAGAGGTGCCAGGGCCTGGAATCGGTCTCCACATACCGATTGGGCGTCAGCAGGATCTTCGCCTGCTCTGTCTCAAAGGTTTGCTGATCCTCCGTCCGCGTAAGACGCCCCTCCGCCTTGGCTCTCGCGTAGGCATCCGCTAACGCGCTCAGCGCCTCATCTTTCGACTTTCCAATTATAAGGCCATACCCTTCTAACGTCTTATTGGGTATGTTCACCATGGATGCAAACGCGCTATCCTTCGTCTCCTTCCAACGCCGGAGGGTGATCTCCTGCTGTGGGTTTTGTCCCAGAATGATCTCTCGAATCAATAAAAATTCAGGCATCTCCAGCAAAAACGGTTTCATTTTCGCATAGCCGTAATCAGAGCTTTTGATCCCCTGTTTTGTCAAATATAAGGCCACCTTGGCAAAAGGCTGTGGCTCGTCAAAAGGGAATGATTCGGTCAACAAATTGTATACTCGCTGTTTCACTTCTGGTGTGATCATCGGTGGAAGGCCTCTCTATCTTCTCTATTTTTATATAGTACCGCATGGATACTTTTATTATATCATCCATCTGTTTTTCCTGCAAGACCTGTTCTCCGATTCTCAACCGATCAGTGATAGAATTCTATTGCCTTCTGATAAAAAGCCTCCAGCGCCTCATATTCTAGGGCATACTGGGCTTGTAAACAGTCGATAACCCTGATGCAGATAGCAGGACTTTTGACCAGAGAATATTTCAGAAATAGCGCATGGATTTTTTTCATTCTGATAACACATTTCTCATAGCGGCCGTAGCACGCGCGCATGGGGACGGCTGTTTTCTCCTCATTCAGAAAGCCATTGTGCTCCATAAACCATGCCATAGACCGCAATAGAATGGAGCGATGCTCACAGAATTTTAGGATTATCAGCGAATATGTATAACATTCATCAGTCGTGGGACTTTGCGTTCGCATCCAGAGCAATTTATCTCGCAGCGCGAGAAGGGCGTAGATACCACAATGGTATACGATCTGATTCTCCTTTTCCCCCCATTTGGAATACTCGTTTTTGATGACCGTTCCAACTTTCCATTCCCTCTCCACCTTTTTCAGAAAGTCATAGCAGGCGTTATCATTGTGATAGTCTAAATTTAAAGAAATGCTGGTGACGAGGAAATACCACATTCTCCGGGGAAACAGTAACTCCGGCTCTCTCCTGAACAGGTCCCAGACTCCCGTATAATTCTCTAAAAACAGATCATATGCTAGCTCATATTCTTTTCCCACATGGGCACAGTAGAATACCCTTCTACTCTCATCATACCCATAGATCAGCATCTCATGGATATATGGCGACTCATGCATCGTATCGTTGAACAGCGTAGTAAAATTCAGGTACACGATGGTATATTGCCCTGCGTCTATCCCCCGCTCAATCCGGTCAACTATATGGATGGGATTCGGATCCTGAACCTCTGATATATGTAGGATGTCACCATAGTAGGATAAAGGATACATCGCACCATACTCCCCGAAGCAGGAATGCGATCCGTTCTCCGACAAAAATACATCCAACCTCTTCGAAGCAAACCACTCCTCAAGCCTCGGATGTGTCTGAATCACCGCCATTTTATAAAACGTCCAACACTCTGATACAATCTCTGACTGCAAAACAACCGGCAGTTTACGCATCTTGATACCTCCATATACGAAATGTCCCATTGCCACTCCAGTATAGAAGGTTTATTTTCGATTGTCAATTACCTCCTGTTCGCCATAAAAATAGTAAAAGCCCCAAAGCAGCATGAACCCAT
>JAHZBS010000200.1 GCA_019423265.1 Clostridiales bacterium | reverse complement strand
AAAATACTTTGTTGGCGATGAAATCTTTCATTTGGAGCCCGGCAATTTTATCATGGTCCCCAAGGGCGTGCTGCACAAGACAGACAGCGAGAACTGCCTTCACAGTGAGCGTATGCTCGTGAGCTTTGACGACAGTTTGTTCGACCAGGAGACCCGCCCGCTTCTTGACGAGCTCTGCGCCTGCAAGCTGGTGAGTCTCCCGGTCAGCCAACTGTATCAGGCGGAGGAAACGCTTCGCAGGCTGGAGGCCGAAGTTGAGAAGAGCAGCGCCTATCAGCCCATCATGGTCCGTCTCTATATACTTGAACTGCTGACGCTGCTCTGCCGCCTAAAATGTGAGCATATTCCGCATGAGAGCGCATCCGGCAAAATGATCCGCACGGTCTCTGAATATATCAGCGCCAATTATGCCAATGACCTATCGCTGAAATCGCTGAGCATACGCTTTGCACTCAGCGAGGGATGCCTTTCCAGGAAATTCAAATCGGTAACAGGTATGGGCATCAAGGAATATATCACCCATGTGCGCATCCACAACGCGGCTCGGCTGTTGACGGAAGTAAGCCGCTGCTCCGTCACAGAAGTCGCCGCGCAGTGCGGATTTAACGATAGCAACTATTTCGCCTCCGTCTTTAAAAAAATAAAGGGGGTTACCCCTTATAAATTTTATAAAATGAATGCGACAACATAGGCTTCACTCCGCCTGTTGACAGACAGGGCAGTAATAGATGCTTCCGCCGAGATAGGCTTCTTTCTTGATGATCGCATTGCAGCGAGGGCACGATGTTCCGGCGGTCTTGCGGCTGAGGACCGTGGGATACCCTCCCGGCGCGTCCAGCAGATCCTTTTCCGTATCGCGTCCCCCCAGTTCCGTCATCTCCCGCAGCACAGTCTTGATGGCCTGATACATCCGCTCCTTGTCGCCATCTGTCAGTGTCGATAGCTTTTTCTTCGGATGAATTCCGCAATAAAACAAAATATCTTGGAGGACTCCGTTCCCCAGCCCTGGAATCCGCTGTTCTGTCGCCAGCAGCGCTTTCGCTGACAGCTTCCCCGGCTGGCTGGCGCACAGCTCGTCAAAGTACGCTTCGGAGAATGCATCGCTGAGCGGCGACGGCTTGTCCACCGCCACCTGGTAATAGCCGTTCTCCCACGTGCCCTCCGGGAATGCCATGATTCCTCCATACATTTGGACCGAGGCCACAAGCGCTGACCCGTCGTCCAACTCTGCTAAGAATTGATGCTTGGCCGGCCTCTTTACACCGGCCGGAATCAGGCGGAGGTTGACGCCGTCGGAAAAAACTAATTCTGCATCCTGCGCCCGAATCCGCACAAAACCCCCTGCGGAAAAAGCGAATTCAATGACGCGGTCCGTCAATATTAGGGGGTACTGTACAGGATCTCCGGCGTACCATGCGAATCCGTGGGGGGTATGGTTGGCCTCAACTTTCGTCATGGTTCTGCCCTTTAGAAACTCATTGCTCTGACTGGCTAATGTCTGTGCCTCTGGAATTTCGATCACACTGACTCCTCCTCCATTTTTTAGATTTGAATATGTGCCGGTGCATAGAATTCGCGGCTTGGCTCTGGTCTTTGCGGATATTATACCATATACAATAGAAAAATTGAATACAATATTGAAGCGCGCATCACCTTTTTATGGCGAATGCGCGCTGCGTATACTGTGGATTTATATGAACCGTGCAATCTCTTCCTTTGAGGATTTTCGGCGGAGCCAGATTTTGCGGATGAGATCCACTGGAATAATGGAAATTGCCAGCAAAATGACAAACCCCAATTCTTTTGCTGTCAATCCGTACGCCCGGAATACGGGACCGCCCAGATATATAAGCCCTACCTGCACGGCAAACGTCATCCCCATAATTCCTAAAAAGGTTTTGTTCTTCCAAATATTGGCCAGCAGATTGATCCGCGGCGTCCTAGCATTTAGGGCATTGAAGATAAAAGAAAACATGAAGAATCCAAAAAAACCGGTAAGGAGATATCGCTGGTCCGGCGCGCTGCGGAACATATTTTGTATTATGGGCAGCTTATAGAATGCAATGCTTAGGAGCATTGTGTAGCCCCCGGCTAATCCAATTTGCGACGCCATATAGCGGTTAATGATCTTATCCTCTCTCCGCTTCGGCTTTTCCTCCATATATTCAGCCAAAGGCGGCTCACCGGCAAAGGCAAGGCTCGACAGAGTGTCCATGACCATATTGACCCACAGCATCTGGATAACGGTTATGGGCGTATCGATGCCGATAAAATGTCCTACAATGGAGATCCCCACCGCACATACGTTGCTGGAGAGCTGGTAGATGATAAATTTTCGAATGCTCTTAAAAATAGTTCTGCCATACAGAATCGCCTTTCCAATGGATAGAAAGTTGTTATCCAGAATAATGATATCGCCGGCCTCTTTTGCCACCTCAGAGCCGCTGCCCATGGCAAATCCAACGTCAGCCTTCTTTAAGGCCGGAGCGTCGTTTACCCCGTCGCCTGTCATGCCTGTCACGAGCCCCATCTCTCCGGCCAACCGCACCAACCGGCTTTTATCCCCGGGAAGCGCCCTGGCTACGACGCGAAGGGAGGGCATAATCTTCTTTACCTGTTCATCGCTTAACCGATTGAGTTCATCTGAGGTCATGACCGCACACTCCGGGTCCTGCCTGCCAACGAGACCAATTTCCCTGGCAATGGCCGTCGCCGTATCTTTTCCATCCCCGGTCACCATCACGACCTGAACGCCTGCCCCAGTCACCTGCCGAATGCTATCTCTTGCCGACTTTCGCGCTTTATCTCGAATCCCCACTATCCCGATAAGCGTCAATTCCGGAAAGGAAGCGTTCTCCCTCACCTCCCCGTCGGATACGGCCAGCGCCAGGAGGCGAATTCCCCGCGACGACATGTCCTTCATCTTCCGCCGCAGGGAGAGTTCGGCGGTGAATTCCCTCTTTTTGCCCGACATGTCATAATAGTAGCGGCAGCGGGATAAGATCTTCTCCGGCGCTCCCTTCAACAGCGTCATATTCCAATCCCCAGCAATTCTGGCCGCCGCATACTTGTTTTCGCTCTTAAAGGGAATGGTGGATACGACGGAAATGGACATGTCCCGGCGGCTCCCCCCTGCCGCTGCAAATTCTAGCAGCGCTCTGTCTGTGGAATTGCCGCCCATGACCGTCGGCCTGCCATTTTCATATCCCAATTGGGAGCTATTATTATACACGGAGGAAATATAAAATAAGTCCCACAAATTCGAATAGGCCAGCAGATCCCGCGGCGTGTCCAACTCTGTCCCGTCTCCATTTACATAGCTGGCAATGCTTAATTTTCCTTCTGTCAGCGTTCCGGTTTTATCTGTAAATAAAATATTTAGACTTCCCGCCGTCTCAATGCCCACGAGTTTTCGCACCAGCACATTGTCTTTGACCATTTTCTTCATATTAGAAGACAGTACCACTGTGATCATCAGCGGCAGCCCTTCCGGCACGGCGACGACGATAACCGTAACCGCCAGGGCGATGGCTTTTAACAGGTCTCCTAGGAGCCGGTATGGATCTGACACATGGGCCAGCATAGCCGCCCCGACAAAATGGTTATCCAGGCCGATGGATTCGAACAGCGACGCACAGAAAACTAAGGCGGCGCCCATATATCCGAATTTGCTGATGGTCTTCGCCAAATCTGCCAAGCGTTGCTTTAGAGGGCTTTCCTGCTCATCGATCTGCAATTCTTTTGCAAGATCCCCGTAAAACGTTGCGTCGCCTACGTACTGGACCCACAGGACCCCTTCCCCCTCGCACACGACGCTTCCGCTAAACAGGGTGTGCGGGTCCAACAGATTGCGCCTTCGATCTGTGGGCTTTTGGCCATATGGAGCGGCGGTCTTGTGCGCCTCCTTCGTCTCCCCATTGAGCGCCGATTGATCAACCTCCAGGCTTCCCTGAATCAAAATCCCATCCGCCGGTATGCGGTCTCCGGCCTGGAGCTTGACATAATCCCCGACAACAACATCCGTAACCGGCAACTCCTCTAACACGTTCCCTCTCCAGATTTTACACTTAGTCCTGGAGGCGTCCGCCATAAGCTTGTCAAAGGCCACCTGGCTTCCGTGCTCCGACATGGTGGATACCAGCGTCGCAACCAAAATTGAAATGGCGATCCCTACGGATTCATACCAATCAAAATTTCGTATAAAAAATATGACATTCAGCGCTAGGACCACAAGTAATATTTTGATCGTCGGATCTCCAAAGCTTTCGAGATACCGCCGTCCAAAACTCTTCGCTTTCTTTCTTGTAATCTCGTTGGATCCATATTGCCGCCTGGACTCTTCCACCTGCCCCCAGTCCAACCCCAGCTGGTCTTGTCTTTTTGGTTCATTGCCGGACATCGTCTCCCACCTCACATACAATCTTTGCTCCCCTTTCCCTTTCTCGGGACAGGCAAGCCACTATTGCATATATATGAGGACATGTCCAGGCTTAGAACCTAATTAGAAAATCCTGAGGGCTAGGCAACTGCATCCGGCTGCGGCGGGCTTT
>JAHZBS010000020.1 GCA_019423265.1 Clostridiales bacterium | reverse complement strand
GGTGCGGACGGCGTAGACGTCTTCATTCGGACGATTCAATACGCCAAAGAGAAAGGGCTTGTCGTAATCGGGGATATTAAGCGGAGCGACATCGCGTCAACGGCGCAGGCATACGCAGATGGCCATATCGGAGAGGTTACAGTGGGTGAGACGGCATACGCGCCGTATCAAGAGGACTTTATCACCCTAAATCCGTATTTGGGTGTTGAATCCATTGAACCGTATTTTCCGCATTTGACAAAATATGATAAAGGATTATTTATTTTAGTCAAAACCTCCAATCCAGGCAGCGGCGAGATCCAGGATTTGCCTGCTGGGGAAGCGGGCAAACCTCTGTATGAAGTCGTAGGGGGGTTGGTGGAGAAATGGGGAGAACCTTTTCGGGGGCGATATGGATATTCTGATATCGGAGCGGTTGTCGGTGCAACGCACCCCGAGCAGGGGAGCCGGCTCCGAGAGATTTTACCGCACACCTTTTTTCTGGTACCAGGCTATGGAGCGCAGGGCGCCACAGCGCAGGATCTGGCCGGATGCTTTGACCAGAATGGCCTAGGCGCCATTGTAAATTCTTCACGGGGAATTATGGCGGCATGGCAGAAGGACAGCTATGCGAAAATGTTCACGCCGGAGGAATTTGCGCAGGCATCCAGGGCAGCGGTTCTCGATATGAAAGAAGATTTACACAAAGCGATGGAGTGATAATAGATGGAGGATGACCATGTGGAATGATGGGGTAGCCATAAAGGAACAAGTAGAGCTGGCACCAGGCATTTATCGAATGGAATTGTTCGCGCCGGAGCTGGTGGCGCAAGCAAAGCCTGGGCAGTTTGTCAATCTGTATTGCCGGGATAAAAGCCGGCTCTTGCCCCGGCCAATCAGCATCTGCGATGCGATTGTAGAGACAGGGCGGTTGGTTTTAATTTATGCTGTCGTCGGGAAGGGAACCGAAGAGCTGTCGGCCATGGGAGAGGGCGATACCATACGGGTTATGGGCCCTTTAGGCAATGGATTCCCATTAGAGGCCGCGACAGAGGCAAAGGAGATCTTTCTAGTGGGCGGGGGTTTGGGAATGCCCCCCATGCTATTTTTGGCGAAAGCCCTGTCCGATAAGCCGCTGAAAATCTTTTTAGGATTTCGCAGTCAACCCTGGATGGGGCAAGAATTTGAACCCTGGGGAGAGGTGATGGGATCCAGCGACGATGGAACCTATGGCTGTAAAGGTACGGTCATCGACGCCATGAACTTGTATTTGCAGCACGCTGATTTGGCAGCGCGCCGTGTGCTCTATGCCTGCGGTCCCATCCCGATGATGCGGGCTATACAACAATGGCAGCAGGGCCAGAATCTGGAGACCTGGTTTTCTCTGGAAGAGCGGATGGGGTGTGGGTTTGGCGCATGTGCCGGATGCCCAGCTAAGCTCCGGATGCCCGATGGCAGCGTCATACAAAAGGGAGTCTGCAAGCTGGGCCCTGTATTCCCCGGAAAGGATGTGATCTTTTCATGAGTAAAACCATGGCTGTATCGTTCTGCGGAATGGAAATGAAAAATCCAATCACCACAGCGTCCGGAACCTTCAACCCACAAGCCCACAGCCAGTTTTTTGACCTGAACCGGTTAGGAGCGGTAACGGTAAAGGGAGTGGCCAAAGAGCCATGGCCTGGCAATCCGACTCCCCGCATTGCGGAAACCTATGGCGGTATGCTGAACTCGGTGGGTTTAATGAATCCGGGAATTGACGCCTTTATAAAAGACGATCTAGAGTTTTTAAAACAGTTTGATACCAAGGTGATTGTCAACACGGCGGGGCGGACGCTGGAGGACTATGTGGAGGTATCACGGCGTCTGGCGGAAACGGAGGTGGATTTGGTTGAGCTCAATATATCCTGCCCCAATGTCAAAGAGGGCGGCGTAACCTTCGGAACGGACGCGCACATGGTGGAGAAGGTGGTGAGGGCCGTGAAGAAAAACACGCGGCAACCTCTTATAGTGAAACTCAGCCCCAACGTTACGGATATTGTGGAGATCGCCCGCGCAGCGGAATCTGCTGGCGCAGATGCGCTGTCCCTTATCAATACCCTATTAGGAATGCGGATTGATGTATATAAAAGAAAACCGATTCTGGCACAGAAAGTCGGAGGATTCTCCGGCCCGGCGGTCAAACCGGTAGCAGTGCGGATGGTCTATCAGGTTCACAAGGCTTGCTCGATCCCGATTCTGGCCATGGGCGGCATTTATACAGGGGAGGACGCGGCAGAGTTCATCATGGCGGGCGCCACCATGGTCGCCACCGGAACGGCCAATCTGATTGAGCCCGATGCCCCGGTCCGCGTTCTGGATGAGCTGGAAGCGTTTATGGATAAAACCGGCGTTCAGGATATCAACGAGATCCGCGGCATTATCGAGTAGCAGAAGGAGCATAAATCCCTTGATTTTTTGCGGCGAATGCTGTAAGATATAGAAAACCAGTCTAAGGTGAATGGGAAGGAGGTAGCGTATGCTGCAAGTAGGAATGAACGCGCCGGATTTTACTCTGCCGGATCAGGATGGAAATCAAGTCTCATTATCTCAATTCCGTGGAAAAAAGGTCGTGGTGTATTTTTATCCAAGGGATAATACGCCAGGCTGTACTCGCCAGGCATGCGCCTTTCGCGATTCGTTTGCCCAATTTCGGGCCATGGATGTAGCCGTCATCGGGATTAGCAAGGATACGGAGGCCTCCCATCAGCGTTTTATCCGGAAGTTTGAACTGCCATTCCTTCTGCTGGCCGACCCCGATTTGACGGCTATCAAGGCATATGAGGTCTGGCAGGAAAAGAAAATGTACGGGAAAACGGCCTTTGGGACGGCCCGCACCACGTTTGTCATCGATGAGCAGGGGAAGATTCTTAAGATCTTCGAAAAGGCGAAGCCCGATACAAACGCATCGGAAATTTTGGAGTATTTCAAAACGGTTTAGATCAAAACGGTGCTATCGTGCCAGCGCGCAGGATAGCCCTTTCTTTTCTGAGACGAATCTGAACGAAGGAGAATCGGCATGCTCATAGCGGCAGAACACATTGCAAAACGGTATGGAGACCGAACGCTGCTGTCGGATGTGTCCCTATACATAAAGGAAGGGGATAAGATCGGGCTGGTGGGGATCAATGGCACGGGAAAATCCACACTGTTGTCCATCGTGGCGGGAGCTGGGGCGCCGGATGCCGGTGAGTACACGGCCGCGTCCGGTCTACAGATTGGGTACCTCCCGCAGAATCCCGCATTTCCACCGGGAAAAACAGTGTTGGAAGCGGTCCTGGAGACCACAGGGCAGGGCGCGAAAGAATTTGAGGCAAGGCGCATGTTGACCAAGCTTGGTCTGACGGACTTGGAGCAGGAGGTCGGCACCCTGTCGGGAGGTCAGAAAAAGCGGGCGGCCATCGCGGCGGTATTGGCTAGGCCCCAGGATGTGTTGATTCTCGATGAACCCACCAACCATCTGGACAGCGATATGACAGCTTGGCTGGAAGAGTATTTGCAGAGATTTACGGGCGGTATGCTCATGGTAACCCATGACCGGTATTTTCTGGACCGGGTGACTACCCGGATCGGAGAGCTGGATCGGGGCAGTCTGTATCTGTATGACGGAAACTACGAAACCTACCTGGAGCGCAAAGCACAGCGGGACGATATGGAGCGGGCTTCCCAGAGGAAGCGGGAGAGCTTCTTGAAAAAGGAGCTGGAATGGATTCAGAGGGGCGCCCGCGCCAGGGGAACGAAGAGTCAGTTTCGGATCCAGCGGTTTGAGGAACTGCGAGAACAGACAGGGCCGGCGGAGGCTGGCCAAATGGAGATGGCGTCTCTGGCATCCCGGCTGGGCAAAAAAACCGCGGAGCTTCACCACGTGTCGAAGTCTTTTGACGGGCGAAGCCTGATTGAGGATTTTTCCTATATCCTTCTGCGCCGGGATCGGGTCGGGATCATTGGCCCCAATGGGTGCGGCAAAACCACGCTGCTCAAGATCATGGCGGGTATGCTTTCGCCGGATGCAGGCTCCGCTGTCGTGGGGGATACTGTTAAGATTGGATATTTTTCTCAGGACTGTGAGACGATGGACCCATCGCAGCGCGTCATCGAGTATATCCGCCAGGAGGCGGAACAGGTTCAGACGGAGGACGGCGTGCAGACGGCGTCTCAGATGTTGGAACGATTTTTATTTCCGGGGGAGGCGCAGTATACGCCGGTGGGACGGCTATCCGGCGGAGAGAGACGGCGTTTATATCTGCTGCGGATTCTCATGGGCGCGCCCAATATTCTGCTGCTGGACGAGCCCACCAATGACTTGGACGTAACGACGCTGACAATCCTGGAGGATTATCTGGAGGCGTTCCCCGGGGCGGTTGTCACCGTGTCCCACGATCGCTATTTTCTGGATAAAGTGGTGGAGCGCATCTTCGCATTCAACGGCGATGGCGCCATCAGGATGTACATGGGAGGCTACAGTGACTACGCAGCCGCGAAAGCGGAGGAAAGGCAAACCAAGGCTCCACAGGAAAAATCCACCTTGAAACCGGCGTACCGCAAGGAGCGCCCAGCCAGATGGAAGTTTACGTTTGCGGAACAGCGGGAATTTGAAACCATCGACGATGAAATTGCATCGCTGGAGGAAGCTGTGGCGCGGATCGACCGGGAGATGGAGGCCCAGGCGAGCCAGTATTTGAAGCTACAGCAATTGCAGGAGGAAAAGGATGCCCTGCAACAGAGGTTGGACGCGAAGATGGAGCGGTGGGTGTATCTGACGGAACTGGCAGAAAAGATTCAGGAGCAGCAAAAAGGCGGCATGTGAATGCAAAATGCCCTCGGCCTGGAAACACAGGCAGGGGGCATTGTATCGTAAAGAAATATGGCGCGGGGAGCCACGCCCAGACCATTTTATTTTTTCTGAGGGGTGGGGATTGGCCGAACTGGGGATGAGGGGAGCTTGCCTACAATCACGGTGACAACCCGCAAAACCGTATACAGAAGCAGGATCTCCACAGGCAATAGGGCGATGTTTTTGATGATGCGGCTCGGCACAAGGGCCCAAAAGCCCTTCCCCATCAGGATGGAGAGCCACAGGGTATTGAGCAGAATGTTGAGAAGAACATTGATCAGCGACTTGGCGATGATGGCCCTGACAAGGGTTACCCGGCTGTGATAGAAGACCATGCCGTACAGGACGCCGCCCAGCATGGCTGTGACGGTGAAGCCTGGGAAAAAGGCACCGCTGGGCTTGACGAGATACTTGACAATATCTCCCACCCCGGCGGCAATGCCGGCAGTCACAGGTCCGAATAGCATACCCATGGTGGCGGTGATTAGGTATCCCAGCCCTAGGCGAAGAGACTCTGAGACCTGGATGGTAAAAAAGCTGAGCACGATGCTGATGGCCAATAGCATCGCAATCAGAGTGATGGTCCTCAGGTTGCCCATCTCCCGGCAGGAATCCGAAAATTTGCGCAATAATGCAGTTCCTCTGTTCATAGCAGCGACCTCCTCATGTATACAAGATTTCCTGCGGCTAGCGCCGCTCTGGATGCGGTTGCACAAATCGACAGAGGTACTGCCTCTTCAATCCGTGTAACAGCGGGATGCGATGGTCAGACCGCAAGCGCGAACGCTTTTCGTTCCGGCAGCAACTCCCCGTCTGCCGGACACTTAACGCCTGTCCACCTACTCTGCTTTGACGAACGGATCTAGTATACCACAGGTGGTACTGCATTGCAATGGCTGGAATTGCGTGACGGACTTTTAAGGGCAGAAATTTGATTAATTCTCTTGAAGGGTGTAGATTTTTATACATTTTGGTGGTATGATAGTATATGTCAGAAGGGAAAGTGCCCAATAAATCCTAAATTGTATAAGCAGAAAGGAGCATAATTTATGAAGAAGATCGACCTTGTCCCGTTTCCTAATGACGCGGAATCCGACGGTTTTTTCGCCGCGCTTTCTTCCGCCGTCATGCCTTGTCTTGGGATCACCGCCGACACACCGTTCTGGTGCGCCCCGAAGGGCAGCTATTGCGTACGCTGTCAGAATCGCTGCGATCTATCGCGCAGTCATCAGCTCATGCTGTACCACACCTTTTTGACGGCCTCTGGGGTGGCGTTTACCTTTGACTACCCGGAAGACGACGACGTGGAAGTTAAATCCATGCCGGACATACCCATCGGTTGGCGTTGGGAGGAGCCCTTTGTCTCAAACCTCATGGACTTCGCGGGGCTTTCCTACGCCCGATACAGGAACAAATCCGTCTCCGAGATGCGCGCCGTCTTATGTGAGGCCATTGACAACGGATTTACCGCCCTTTGCGCCGACACGGGAAACATCGCCGAAAATTTGGGGTGGACACGTTGCTGGAACGCGGTCTGCGGCTATACAGACGATGGGATTCTTGTGATGCGCCACGGCGGGGAAACCGTCACGGAGACAGACACCGTATACACTGACTGGATCGTCATCACGGGGAAAACGGAGCGGAAGCAAACCTATCGGGATGTATTGGAACGGATTTACAAAACGCTCTCCGACCCGTCTCACGACAAACTGGAAAAAGATATCGAAGCGACTCTGTCCCGCGTGACACAGGAAAACGCGGCAGGAGTGGCGTTTAAAATGATGGGCATCAGCGGCATTCCCATTGAGACACGCTGGCATGCGGCGGAGGCATTCTGTTCCGAAGACAATCTGCTCTCTACCCTGTCGGAGGACACCGCCATGAAAAAAAGACTGGCAGATCTGTTCTTCCACCGCTATATCGCTGACAACAATGACGAGACCCACGGCGTCTGTTGGAAAATCAGTAGGCTGCTGAACGTCGATCCCTCGACGGGATACAGGCCCACGGAAGAATCTTTTGCGTTGATCCAGAAACAAGAAGTACAGGAAGAAATGAAACGACTGTGGAAGATCGTATTCGACAATGACCGCGCAGTGGCAGAGGGAATCCGGGAGATACTGGGTGAAACCCGATAATGTTCGCGTTCTTTTATCCTCGAAAAAATTAAAAGGGAAAAATTGGATTTTGCTTGCTATTTGACTTTTTGGCCTAGGATTGTTATACTAGATGATGTCATTCCTATAAGGGAATGGGGATTGAAAAAATAACTACAAATAGATGATTGCAGCACAGCTAGACTGAGGTCGTATTGATCTCAGTCATTTTTTGCGGCAATGGCAATTTATTTTTAATTCTAATGTTGACAATTGGTAGAAGATGGTATATACTGTAAGTATACATAGAGAATATCTAATTTTATTTATTGAATAAATGAGGTTTGCTATGAGTGCCATGGTAAAACAAGGGCAACGACTCAATGAACTAATCGTCAGCGAATGCGAAAAGGACTGTAGCACAAAGGACATTACATCCTTTTTTGAGTTTTATGCTACATATCTCATGATGAAAAATTTCAACCTTAGCAGAGAACAGATCGAAAAAGGAATTCTAGGAGGAGATGATGGCGGAATTGACGCAGCATTCTGCCTTATCAACAAAATCAATTTGACAGAGCGCGCATGGCGGGATATTTCGATCCCGACAGATTCACACATCGTATCCACGGAAGAGCCGCATCCCAAAGTGGTAGGTTTGGCAAAGGAGCTAGAATCAGATCTGCAACGCAAATTTCCAAATCTTGTGGAAGGGCAAGTTCACTTTGTGGGAGAGAATACTTTGCTCGAGTTAATACAAACAAAAGAAAATCTAAGCTTGCCAATTCGGATATTTTACAAGCCGGTTTGCGTTGAAAAGAATCGATATTATATTCTGGTTGATTGCCAAGATTTATATAAAATTCCTGTGGAAGCAAAAAAAGACCATCAGACAGAAGCAACAGGAAGAGATGTCGAAATGGCTGTGATTCAAGCAGATAGATTGGACTATCCATCGGAGAATCGGATCGTGTTGACCAATCCCAAAATTAAAAATCCGGTAGTAAATCTACAACCGCATACTGCAAGTAAACAATGGGTTCTTCTTATCACGATCAATCCTATGGATAGAATGTAATAAATAAATATAGAATTAAAATTTTATAATATTTATAATATTAAAAATACTTGTAAAAAATAGTGAAAAATGGTACAATATGGCTAAAAATGGAAGAAGGCGCAGCAGTATGGAACGGGGAACGGAATTTCCAGCCCATATCCGTTTGGAGCCGGAGGAGCAATGGCAGAGCGTCGCTACACACCTGGATGAGGTGGAAGTCATTGCCCGGGAGGCGGGCAGCAAAATCGGACTGCCCAATACCGCCTCTCTGGCCGCAGCGTTGCATGACGCTGGGAAATATACCCAAACCTTCAGGGATTACCTGATCGACAGCGTTTTCGGCCGGCAGCAGGGAAAGGGGCCGATCCACTCTACCACCGGCGCAAAATTTCTCTACGAGACAAAATATCAGAATTCCGAAGATCCGGCGGAGATGTTGACGGCACAGCTCATCTCCCTGGTGATCTGCCAGCACCACGGTCTCTGCGACTGTCTCTCCGTACACGGGGAGGACAAGTATACCCAGAAGATGGAGACGGACAGGGAACTCTTCTATGAGGAGGCGATAAAGCATTATACAGCCATATACCGGTCAAAAGAAGAGATAGAGCAAATGTTTCAGGCGGCCTATCAGGAGATCAGGGCCCTCTGCCAAAAAATGCAGGAACGGGGCCTGGACAGTTATTTCACCATAGCCATGGTCCAGAGATTCCTTTTATCCGCCGTCATCGATGGCGACTATTCCAGCACTTATCATTTTATGTCAAACACGTCTCTCGCGCCGGCGGTGGACTCGCAAGGCTTCTGGGAACAGAGTTTGGAGCGGTTGGGAGACGTATTGCAGGAATACAAAAAGCGGGCCGGCCAGAATTCCATCAACCGCTGCCGGCAGACAATTTCTGAGGAATGTAGGGCTTTCGCTAAGAGGGGGACGGGCGTTTACCAGTTGACGGTACCCACAGGAGGCGGCAAGACCGAGAGCTCCATCCGGTTTGCCCTAGAACACGCTAAGGAGCACAGGAAAGACAAGATTATCTACGTCATTCCCTATCTGTCGATTCTGGAGCAGAACGCAGACCGGATTCGCAAAATTTTGCTATCGCCGGACTGTCCGGAACCGGAGCGCTATATTTTGGAGCACCATTCCAATGTGATCTGGGAGAAGGGGGAGGCCGACGAGGATTACACAGAGCGGGAAAAGGCGTATCGTGCCTTGACGGAGCGATACGAGTCGCAAATAGTGTTCACCACTATGGTCCAATTTCTGGAAACCTTTTTCGGCCAGAAAAAGCAGAGCATTCGCCGGATGCAGAGCTATGCCAACGCGGTGGTGATTTTCGATGAGATTCAGTCGATCCCTGTGAACAGTATTTCTTTATTTAATGGCGCTGTCAACTTTCTCAGCGAAGTTGCCAATACGACGGTTGTTCTCTGTACGGCGACGCAGCCGGAGCTGAGCAGAACCAGGCGGCCTATTTTGCTTACCGCTCATCCGAATATGGTGGAGGATGTGGCCGGTATATTCCAGCAATTGAAGCGGGTGCAAATCCAGAATCGCTGCACAGACGCTGGATACCATGCGGAAGCGGCGGCGGATTTTATCCTGGAAGCGGCGGAGCGGAAGAATTCCATTTTAGCGATTTTTAACACAAGAAAAGAGGCGCGGGATGTCTATCGCTGCGCCGAAGAGAGACTGAGACAGCGGGGGGAGGAAGCCTATGAGCTATATCATTTGAGTAACGCCATGTGTCCGAATCATCGCCGGGAGAGGCTTCACATGATAAAAGAGCGTCTGGAAGAAAAACGGCGGCATCCGGATGGCAGAAAGCTGATCTGTGTCAGCACGCAGCTGATCGAGGCGGGGGTGGATATCTCATTTCAGTGTGTCATTCGCGCCTTAGCGGGTCTGGACCGGATCGCCCAGGCGGCGGGGCGGTGTAACCGGGAGGGGGAAGCGGCTTGCCAGGACGTATACGTGATCAATATGGCGAAAGAGGATCTGTCGAATTTAAAAGATATCGCCTATGGCAAGGAGGCCACGGCTAGAATATTTGATGAGTTTAAGCGGGAGCCCGCTATGTTCGGCTACGATTTGTTATCGCCCCAGGCCATGGCGGTGTTTTACCAGTATTATTATCAGGGGCGGGAGAAGGAGATGGATTTTGCTGTGCCTCAAAAGGGGGCGCGGGTGGGATTTACATTGTATGACATTCTATCCCAGAATCAAATTGGCCAGTCGGCCTATGAGGAACTGCATGACTGCGACTCTGAGCTCATGCTGAGTCAAGCATTTCAGACGGCGGCCAGGGAATTCTATGTGATCAGGCAAGATGCCATTTCAGTTATCGTTCCCTACGGAGAACAGGGAAAAGAGGTGATCGCAAATCTCAATGGAGACTGTGTACTGGAGGAGGTACACCGGTTTTTGGTCAAAGCACAGCCCTATACGGTGGATTTATATCCCCATAATATCGCTGAATTACAGAAGGGGGACGCTCTGTATCCGCTTCTCGACGGCAGCGCATGGGCCCTAAAAGAGCGATTCTATGACGAACAGCTGGGAGTTGTGAGCGAAGCCGGGAAAATGGATATGTGGAGTGTGTAAAGGAGGAGAGGTATGGAGTATAAAAATCAAATCGAGTTTACAGTATACGGACAACGCGCCTTATTTAGCGATCCCCTCACCCGAATCGGAGGTGAAAAATGTTCCTATCAGATTCCGACTTATCAGGCGTTGAAGGGGATCTTGGAGAGCTGCTATTGGAAGCCTACCTTCATCTGGTATATCGATGAGATGCGCGTCATGCGGTCCATTCAAACCCAGTCGCAGGGCGTCCGGCCTATCGAGTACACAGGGGGAAATACGCTGTCCATCTATACCTACCTGATCAATGTAGAATACCAGGTGCGGGCGCATTTTGCGTGGAATGAAAACCGCCCGGAGCTGGCGCAGGACCGGAATGAGAACAAGCATTACTATATTGCAAAGCGGATGTTGGAGCGAGGCGGCCGGCGGGATATTTTCTTAGGAACCCGGGAATGCCAGGGATACATTGAGCCCTGTGAATTTGGGTCAGGGAAGGGAGATTACGATACTTACGGCGAGCTGGCCTTTGGCCTCATGGTCCACGGGTTCGACTACCCCGATGAGACGGGAGTCAACAAGCTAGGCGCCCGATTCTGGAGGCCTGTCATGAAGGATGGGTATGTCCGCTTTCCCCCGCCGGAAGCTTGTACCATACGCCGGGAGATCGCCGACCAGAAGCCAAAGGTCTTTGGAGAGGAAAATTTCAGCGGCTGGAGAGAGTTTGAGGAGGGGGGAGTCTTTTGAGCTGGATTGAGAAACTGTATGAAACCTATGAGAACTGCCAGGAATATGTGGGCAAGGATATGACGGACATGCTTCTGCCCATTGCCCACACCACCAACAACGCCCAGATTCAGGTTACGCTAAATCAAGATGCGGAGATCATCGCGGCGGAGAAGGTGGCCAAGGAGGATGCGGTGACCATTATTCCCTGTACGGAAGACTCAGCGAGTCGAAGCAGTGGCATTGCGCCCCATCCCCTATTTGACAAGCTGATTTACATTGCCGGCGATTACGCCGACTCTATCAGCGAGAAGGGGCGGCCATACCATGAGGCTTATGAAGCGCTGTTGGATCAGTGGTGTGCGTCCGGTGACTGCCACCCGCAGGTACATGTCATTGCGCGCTATCTCAAGAAAAATTGTCTCATCCGGGATCTGGTTCGGTTTGGTTGCCTTGAGGAAAAAGGGGGTGCCATCGCCCCATCCGTCAAAATAGGCGCTGTGGCGCAGACCGACGCTTTCGTGCGGTTCTGCGTCAATCGGATGGGAGTCCAGGAAAACCCAAGAGTGTGGGAAAATCCTCAGGTCTGGCAGTCCTATATCCGGTTTTATGAGGGCCAGCAGGAGGATAGGCGGCTCTGCTATGTGACAGGCCAGGTGATCCCCTGTGTAGACAAGCATCCGAGCAAAATACGTCACGCTGCGGACAAAGCCAAGCTGATTTCAGCCAATGATGAAACTGGTTTTACCTTTCGAGGGCGGTTTGAAGATAAGCGGCAGGCACTCAGCGTGGGATACGAGACGTCGCAGAAGGCTCACAACGCGCTAAAATGGCTGATTGCGAGGCAGGGATACAAAGATAAGAGCCAAGAACAGGTGATTCTCGCCTGGGAGACAAAACGGCTGAAGGTGGTCAACCCGGTTTTGGGCATCCGTGAGCTGATGAGGCCGAAAAATACAGAGTCCGCGGCGGTACCCAAGACCATGCAGGCCTATGCGTTGAAGCTCAAGGAGGCGATTTCCGGCTATAAAAATAATCTTGATCGGGCAGCGAAAGTTGTCGTCATGGGCTTAGACTCAGCTACGCCTGGCCGGCTGGCCATCACCTACTATCGGGAACTGCCCGGATCAGAATTCTATGACCGGATTCAGCGGTGGTATAGAGACTGCTGTTGGGAGCTATGGAGTTGGGAGGATACCCAATTCGTATCCTATATGGGAACTCCGTCCCCATATAAGATTGCAGAGGCGGCATATGGGAAAAAGGCAGACGGAAAATTGCTAAAGGAGACGGTGAACCGGCTGCTGCCCTGTATTGTAGACCAGGCCCAATTGCCCTTCGACCTGCTCCAATCCGTCTACAATCGGGTGCGGATTTCGGCTTCCAGCGCGAGCAGCGCGGAGTGGACCCAAATATTGTCAATCTGCTGCGCCTTGGGGCGCTGCTATCGAAAAGAGCGGTATAAGGAGGAATGGACAGTGGAAGGAAATAGCATGGAACTCGACAAAAGCTATCTGTGCGGACGCCTGTTGGCGGTCATGGACGGCATTGAAAAATGGGCGCTGAACATGATGGGGGAGGAACGGCAGACCAACGCCATGCGGTATCTGGATCCCTATACAAAAAATGCGGGGCGGATCATACCGGTTTTGCAGCGGAATTTGCTCCCTTATATGGAACGGATCGGGGATAAGAAAAATTGGCTGCTGGTTACCATGGGGGACATCTGTGAGAAACTCAGCCAGTGCGGCGGAGAGTTGAAGGCGCTGGATTACCGGTTCACATTTGGATTCTACACACAGCAGAAGCAGATTCGCGACGAGATACTGCGCAGAAAAGCAGAGGCGGAGCAGGGAAAGAAAAAGGCCAACGATGAGAGAAAAGGAGAGGATGTACAATGAGTATTCTGACTAACAAAATTGATTTTGCCGTGATCGTATCCGTGAAGAACGCCAACCCGAATGGGGATCCGCTCAACGGAAATAGGCCCCGGGAAGATTATAATGCGTATGGAGAAATATCCGATGTGTGCATTAAGCGAAAGCTGCGCAACCGGCTGCAAGACATGGGACAGGCGATCTTTGTCCAATCCGATGACCGGCGGGACGATGGATGCCGGAGCCTAAAAGATCGGGCGGACTCCTGCGAGGAGCTTAAAAATGCCGTCAAGGATAAGGAGCAGTACGCCCAAATTGCCTGTGCCAAATGGATCGATGTGCGGAGCTTCGGGCAGGTCTTCGCGTTTAAGGCAAAGAAGGGCAGTGACGAAGGAGGGGTCTCCATTGGAATTCGGGGGCCTGTGTCCATCCATCCTGCCAAAAGCGTTTCACCTATTGAGATTACCAGCATTCAAATCACAAAGAGCGTGAATCTGGAGACGGGAAAGGATCCGGATGCAAAAGGCTCCGATACTATGGGCATGAAACACCGGGTTGATTTTGGCGTGTATGTCATCTACGGCAGCATCAACCGTCAGTTGGCAGAAAAGACGGGATTTAGCGATGAGGATGCAGAGTTAATCCGACAGGCGTTGCTTACTCTTTTTGAGAATGACGCATCTGCTGCCAGGCCGGACGGGAGCATGGAAGTCCATCGCTTGTACTGGTGGCGGCACAACTGTGCCATGGGGCAGTATTCATCGGCAAAGGTACACCGTTCTCTGGAAATAACGCTTAAGGATGGAATTGAGATCCCGTCAAAGATTGAGGATTATGAGATACGGCTTGTGCCGTTGGATGGCATTAATCCGGAAATTTATGAAGGGCGTTAGCCGCTGTATGTACCAGGAAGAGGACTATCTAAACCTATCGGGGATCCAACATTTCGTTTTTTGCAGACGGCAGTGGGCGCTGATCCATATAGAGCAGCAGTGGGAGGAGAATGTGCGGACTGTCGAGGGCCAGCTTTTGCACGAGCGCGTACACGATGGCTTTTCTGTGAGTTCGAGAAAAGGATGGATTATCTCGAGAGGAATGCCTGTCTTCTCAAGGGCGTTGGGTGCCAATGGCGTCTGCGATGTGGTGGAATTTCGTCCGTCGGCGCAGGGGATCTCTCTAGCCGGACAGGTAGGTTCCTATAGTCCGAGCCCCGTAGAATATAAGCGAGGAAAGCCGAAGGAGGATAAGGCGGATGTAATGCAATTGGCAGCGCAGGCTATCTGCCTGGAGGAGATGCTGTTATGTGAAGTGCAGGAGGCGTATATCTACTATGGAGAGACGAGAAGGCGTCTGCCTGTTGCTATTACCGAGGAGCTTCGAGAATCGGTCCGGGTAGCGTTCTCAGAAATGCATGACTATTATGCGAGACAGTATACGCCCAGAGTGAAGCCATCACCGAAATGCAAGTCTTGTTCCCTTCTGAATCTCTGTCTGCCACAGATGGAGAAGCGTTCCAGCGTGGAGGCGTATATCAAGCGTCACATCCGGGAGGAGGATGGGGGATGAGAACATTATTAAATACTTTATATGTGACATCCTCAGACGCCTATCTGTCGTTAGACGGCGAAAATGTTGTTGTGCTGAAGGAGGATCAGCCAGCGGCCCGGGTCCCCCTCCATAATCTAGAGGGAATTGTGACGTTTGGATATACTGGTGCCAGCCCAGCCTTGATGGGAGCCTGCGCGCAGCGAGGCATTGCCCTGAGTTTTATGGCGCAAAATGGCCATTTTTTGGCCAGAGTTTCGGGGGAAGTCCGCGGAAATATTCTCTTGCGAAAAACTCAGTACCGTTGGAGTGAGGAGGAAGCGCGAAGCGCTTTGATCGCCCGAAATTTTATACTGGGCAAGGTTTACAACGCCCGGTGGGTTTTGGAGCGGGCGACACGCGACTATGCCCTTCGCGTCAATGTGGAACGGTTGAAAGGGGTATCACAAAATTTAGCGGCGGCTTTGCCGCGCATTGTGTCCTGTGAGGATCTTCAACAGCTTCGCGGCTATGAAGGGGAGGCGGCGAGTCAATATTTCGGCGTTTTCGATGAATTAATCTTGCAGCAGAAAGAGTCATTTTCATTCCGCGGGCGAAATAAACGACCTGCCCTAGATCCTGTAAATGCGCTGCTTTCATTTGTGTATACGCTGTTGGCGCACGAGGTGGCATCTGCGTTGGAGACGGTGGGCTTGGATCCCTATGCGGGGTTTCTTCACCGAGACCGGCCGGGACGGATCTCATTGGCATTGGATCTGATGGAGGAATTACGGCCGGTCTTTGCAGATCGTTTTGTTCTCTCTCTCATCAATAAAAAAATGGTGGCGGTGGAGGATTTTGTAAAGAAGGAAGACGGCGCGCTGCTCTTGCAGGACGATGCGCGGCGGACTCTCCTGGGAGCTTGGCAGGAGAGAAAGCAGGACACCATACTCCACCCGTATTTGCAGGAAAAAATTGAGTGGGGATTGGTCCCTCATGTTCAAGCTTTATTGCTGGCTCGCTATCTTAGAGGGGATTTGGATGCATATCCGCCATTTTTGTGGAAGTAGGTGAGGGAATGCTGGTCTTGATAACATATGATGTGAATACGGAGACAGCGGATGGAAAACGAAGGCTGCGAAAGGTTGCGAAGCAATGCATGAATTATGGGCAGCGTGTTCAGAATTCGGTATTTGAATGCGTGATGGACGAGGCGAAATGTAGGGAAGTCGAAGCGATCTTGGTTAAATTGATTGATAAGGATAGGGATAGCCTGCGATTCTATTATCTCGGAAATCATTATAAAAGTAAGGTTCGGCATGTCGGTGCGAGGCCTTCCTTTGATGTGGAAGGACCGTTAATTGTATAAGTGCGAATGATAAGTGATTGCGGAATTCCCGGGAGATTCGCACCTGGAATAGGGCCAAAATATGCACAAAAGGGAGGGGGAGGGAAAGGAAAAAGTGGCGGAAAAGGTTGCGTTTTGTGCTTTTTGCTGATTGTTAAGATGGAATATCAACTGTATTTATAAGATTTTGCTGTCGCCCTCCTTGCGGAGGGCGTGGATAGAAATCGTGTGCTATTCTGGTTCTATCGGGGTTGCCGCCCGTCGCCCTCCTTGCGGAGGGCGTGGATAGAAATGTTGAAGCTCGCCCCTCTTTTATCCGCCTCTCTCGTCGCCCTCCTTGCGGAGGGCGTGGATAGAAATTATCAAGTATGGGTTATCGACCCATTGTGGATGGTCGCCCTCCTTGCGGAGGGCGTGGATAGAAATTCATCCATATTGCAAGTACATTTTTAATTTATCGTCGCCCTCCTTGCGGAGGGCGTGGATAGAAATAGGTCGGGATCAAAGTAGCCACTGGGATTATCGGTCGCCCTCCTTGCGGAGGGCGTGGATAGAAATTGGCGTATCTTGTTTCGGGGGATTAGGGCTGCCAACGTCGCCCTCCTTGCGGAGGGCGTGGATAGAAATGAATGAATCTCAGCGGAATAGGATTTTCGCGGACGGGTCGCCCTCCTTGCGGAGGGCGTGGATAGAAATTTGACGCACTGGGACCCAGTATGTTATAACATAGTCGCCCTCCTTGCGGAGGGCGTGGATAGAAATATGTTGGCGAAAAGTACAGTGATTTGGAGGTCATGTCGCCCTCCTTGCGGAGGGCGTGGATAGAAATATCTCGGATGGGTTATCTGACAGAGAGTTGATCGGTCGCCCTCCTTGCGGAGGGCGTGGATAGAAATCAACTTTTCGGGGGTAATCAAAGTACCCTCGTCGGTCGCCCTCCTTGCGGAGGGCGTGGATAGAAATTATCCGGGTGTTAGATCCACGACGGCGGCTAATAGTCGCCCTCCTTGCGGAGGGCGTGGATAGAAATGTCCATTTTATCCTGTAACACCTTGTATCCGCAGAGTCGCCCTCCTTGCGGAGGGCGTGGATAGAAATTTCCTGCCCCATCCAAGTATCAAAGTTAAGACAGGTCGCCCTCCTTGCGGAGGGCGTGGATAGAAATACGCCAAAGACACAGGACACGCATCATTTGAAACATGTCGCCCTCCTTGCGGAGGGCGTGGATAGAAATGTCAATAGCTTTAAACAGTTCCCTATACTTCGCGTCGCCCTCCTTGCGGAGGGCGTGGATAGAAATCACACTAACCTTGTCGCGACACAATTTTTACTTGTCGCCCTCCTTGCGGAGGGCGTGGATAGAAATATATCGGCGAAAAGTATAGTGATTTGGAGGTCATTGGTCGCCCTCCTTGCGGAGGGCGTGGATAGAAATAACGGGGAAGCAGTATATGGCGATTGGCGGCAAGGAGTCGCCCTCCTTGCGGAGGGCGTGGATAGAAATCACAAGGTCCATGTCCAGGGCAACCCCGCGGTCAGAGTCGCCCTCCTTGCGGAGGGCGTGGATAGAAATCACGATTCCAACATGGTCGGCGTCTCCGCTGGAATGTCGCCCTCCTTGCGGAGGGCGTGGATAGAAATTCTGCTCTCGAGAAAGTGCTTGCAAGGCAATTCTTGTCGCCCTCCTTGCGGAGGACGCGGATAGAAATATCTGACCCAGACCGTAGTAGCGCTTATCGTCCAAACATCCCCCTTGCGGGGGACGTAGACGAAAATCGCATCGAGAGTCTGTCCACCGATGAATTTATCACGCCTTTCCCTTAACGTGGAATCGAGCATAAGGTTACTGTCACATTTTGAGCGGCAAAGCCTCTTAAAACCAAGATACGCCATCTGTTCCATTTGGAAACAGGTGGCGCATTTTTTGTTCTGCCAGCAGCCAGTCAATTACATTGAGCTTCTGTATTCCTTCGCAATTGGCTTCAAGGGAAATTTCATCTATTGACAGAAGATATTTTGGATAATTGCCTTTCACTTATTAAATAGGCAAGCAAGCGATTTAATGTATTATCATCCAAAGTTGAAGCCGATATCTGATAATAGACAACCTTCTCTCCGTCGAATTTCGTGACTTCAACCTTTATGAAAGATTCAGCAGAACGGATACACGGAAGCAGCCGTTTTCCAGCTCGATTTCCAGCAAACCGTCGTACTGCGACGCGATATTCTTGACAGATTCCAAGCCAACGCCCAGCCCCTTGTGCTTGGAGGAGAGGTAGCGGCCTTCCCTGTCCTTTACAGGCTCCTTGCCATAGGTATTTTCAATCTGAATGAACACAGCATCCGGCTGCGCTTTGGCCTTGACGGAGATCCAAGCCTGACGATCCCTGACGGTCAGGCAGGCTTCCAGTGCGTTTTCCAACAGATTGCCGAGCAGTACCGACAGCACGTTGTCCGGAACACCGATCTGCTCCGGGAGAGATGCCGTTGCCGAAAAGTCAATCTGTTTTTCCTTGGCCTGCTGAGCAAAGTAGAGCAGTAGGATATTGGCGGTTTCGTGTTTACAGAACAAAACCGAGCTGTCATTCGGAAGCGACTGTTTGTAGCCTTGCAGATATTCATGCAGCTTGCCGTATTCTCCGGAAGTCAGGTAGCTGTCCATGACGGCGATATGATGCCGGAGGTCGTGCCGCGCCTGACGCGTTGCGGCAATCTGTCGGTTCAGGTTCTCATACTGAAGGCTTTGGATTTCGAGCTGGTGGTTCTGCGCTGCCAGATTGCTGCTTTTCTCCTGTTCGTTAATAAGACAGACCACTGTGTGATAGACCAAGAAGGCGCCCAGGTTAATAAACAGGGTAAAGAAGGCGGTGGAAGGCTGCAATGCGCGTTCAAGAGAGGTTGCCTCATTTTGGTAGAGGGGCCAATACCATAACAGATAAAAGGTGGCGGGAATCAGCCACAGATAATTCCAGGAGGATGCCCCGGCTTGTTTGCTGATTCCATCCGAGTAATATTTGCGGAAATACAGAGATAAGGGAACTGCCACAAGGAAGCTGGTTATCAGGAGACAAAGAGAGTATGTCCAGCGGTAAGCCTGCAGTGCCATTTCTCTGCCAAAAACCAGCCCCTCCATGCATTTGGCGCTCATCACGGCCAGGTTCGCCACATTCGATAGCATCAAAAGGGTAAAAAGCGTTTTCCCGAAGGCAGCCTTTACGGCGGTGAAATAGAATATCCCATAGATGGCAGTGGAAACAAGGGAAAAAAGCCCGTTAAATTGGCCGGGATGAGTGGCGGTTAACAGCGCGATACTGATTTGAATGACGGTCAGCAAAAGAACCATGATCGCAGTTACTGCCCCGGAAAACCGGAGCTGCTTGCGGAACGGATAGAGGGCAAGCAGCAGAAAAGGCAAAAAATTGAGAACCGCATAGATTGCAATCTCTGCGATTCGATAAAACGGAAGCATCAGGTCTCCACCTCCCTGCGAATTTTGTCAAAGCGAAACCGGGTATAGGCATCCTTGGCATCCCTGTATTTTCGTCGGGTGATATGGATGACCTTCCCGCTGCTGAGGATAAAGTCTTCCTCCGTCATTTTGACAACCTCATAGAAATTGATGATAATCCCCTTGACGGGTGAAAAAAAGTACCCATAAGGGAGCAGCAACGCCTCCAAGTCCGTCTGCGAGATCCGAACCCGGTAGGGTTCCTCATCTCTTATGTAAAGCGTTACCACATGGTTACAGTAATCCGTGTAAAGAATGCGGCGGATCAGGACAGGATGTCCGTCCGGCAGCGTCACGGTTTTCGTTTTTTCCAGAGCCTCAAGGTTCAGACGCCGGAACATGGCGGCGATGCCCTCCGGGCCCACCGGCTTATGAAGATAATATTGCGCGTTGACTTCATAGCTTTCGGAGGCAAACTCATTGCTGGTGGTGCAGAACACCAGCCGCACCGTATGATCCGCCTGGCGGATTTTGTGGGCGATTTCCACGCCGGTGAGTGTATCCATAAAAATGTCAAGGAGGATCACGTCATAGGCACCGGCCTGCCAGTTGGAAAGAAAAGCTTCCCCGCTCTCAAAGGCGTCGATATTGCTTTCCAAATAGCCTAATTTCCACAGCTCCGCCGTCACCATCTTCGACAGCGCTTCAATTTGCGCGCGGTCGTCGTCGATAAGCGCAATTCGCACAATGTCACCTCCCATGAACAGAAATACATCATAAGTATAGCGCAATCATGTGAAAAAATCAACAGACTGTCCGGCGAACGGGGCAGATACAAAATAAACCGATAGCGCAGTCTTACATTTCTTTCGATACAAAGGATAAAAAGTCCTCTATTTTTGGTTGAATGCCAAAGTAAATTCCAGTGACAACTGAAATTCCAGAATGCCAGAG
>JAHZBS010000002.1:9764-51468 GCA_019423265.1 Clostridiales bacterium | reverse complement strand
TCACAACCGCCTTATTTTTTAAACCCTTGGCCTTGGCCACGGTAATATACTGCCGCCCCAGCTCATCCAGTATACTGGATCTTGTCAGGCGAGCCGATACGCCTATGGTTGAACAGGCGACGCTAAAGGAAGGGAGCAGCAGCGACGTAAACCCACTGTATCCGCTGCTCGGCAGCAGCTGCCATTTTTCGCAGAACAGATAAATTAAGAGGATCGACAGCCAAAAGCCAGGGATGGACAGCATGACAGTTGTCAGGCTTCGGAGTATCCGATCCGCCCAGCTGTCGCGAAAGGCGGCCATCAGGATCCCCAGCCCCAATCCCAGCACCACTGTAAACGCCATGGCTAGCACCGCAATTTTTAGCGTATACGGCAGGCGGCGCATCATCTCCGACGAGATGCTTTTATTTGTGACAAAGGACTGGCCGAATTCTCCGGTCAGACTGTTTTTTAGCCATTTAATGTACTGAATTGGGTAGGGGTCGTTGAGTCCTAGCCGTTCCGTCACAATATCGATCTGTTCCTGCGTTGGCATAACATCCCCGTCCCGGGTGAGAATCATTTCCACCGGATCTCCTGGCGTCATGCAGTTCAAAATAAATGCGAGGATCGTAATACCCAATAGAACAGGAATCAGCGTCAATAACCGTTTTCCGATATATTTTACAATTCCCATCTGCTATATCTCCAAATCATGATGCAGGGGAGCGCGCCTTAAGCAAATCTCCCCTGCATCGTGATACAATACGTTTTTCTATTTTATTCAGCCCACTGAATCGTAGCCCATTCAATACCGGGAACGGTCTTGTATCCGGTAATGGCCTTGTTGTGTACGTTGACATTGACATCGTACAGGATGGGGATCATGGGAAGTTCCTCCGCCGCAATCACTTGGATCTGGTCGTAAATCTCTTTGCGCTTTTGTTCATCTGCGGTGACCTTGACCTCCGCAAGCAGAGCGTCTACTTCAGCGTTGCTGTAACCAAAGTGGTACTTGACGTTGGAGCCGCCCTCTGTTCCGATATAGCCAAAGAGATTGGAGTAGGGATCCGCGTTGTTGAATCCATGGGCATCTAAAGTGCAGTTATAATCGCCGTTGTTCCTCGCTTCATTGTAGAGAGTGCTATCTAGAATCTTGATATTGACGTCGAGCCCGATTTTGGCAAGCTCGGACTGTAGATATTCCGCTTCCGCCTTGTACGGATAGCTGGCCGCACGGCTCTCCGATATAATCATATCCACCGATACCCGCTGGCCTTGCAGCACTTCCTCTGCAAGTTCCTTTGCCTTATCCATGTTGTATTCACCCTGGATATCCTTGTAGAAGGGAGTGCGGTAGCTCAGAATATTGTATGCCGGCGTGCAGAGGCCGCCCCACAGCTGCTCATTGATCGTTTCACGATCGATTGCATAGCTGACAGCCTGACGCATGCGGACATCGTTGAAGGGGAACTTTTCACCGTTTACCTTTAGATAATGGGTCATATGGCTCTTGGACATGACCACATCAAACCGGTCATCCGACGAGAGAAGTTCCTCCACCTGAGCTGTTAAAATCGCGCCGTTGTCCACCAACGCCATGACTTCCCCGGACTTTATGGCAGCATATCGGGCGTCGGCATCAGGAATCCGCTTGACGCGCACGGTCTTAATATACGGCATATAATCGCCATAGTAGTTGTCATTTCTCTCAAAAACAGCGTACTGATCCTGTACGTGTTCTTTAATTATATACCGCCCTGTGCCAATGACGAAAGAGGTGACGGCGCCGGTTTCCGCGTCAAAACAATCCGGATGGTACATAGGAGAGCCATAGTTGCTCACCATATATTCCAGTGTGGGGACAGGGTCAGAGAACGTCAACTTCACCGTATACTCATCCACCGCCTCCGTTGTCAACAGACCCGGAAAAGTTTTGTCGATGTCAATGGATACATACGTGGATGTCATCGGCCCTTTTTTATACCGCTCAATATTGGCAAGCACAATATCCGCATTGAACTTTTCTCCATTGTGGAAATAGACATCATCCCGAAGATGAAAAATCCACTCGGTACACTCCTCATTGTGCTCCCATGATTTTGCAAGGCCTGGTTCAATGGCGCCTTCCACATCGCGGGTCAACGGCTCCCACACATCCGCGCTCAGACTTACATAATAAGCGTCGCCATCTCCTGGAATGATATCGCGAACGCTGCCGAGAACCAATTCCTGTGTTTCATTTAAATTGCTTGTTGTCCCGGAAGATTCCCCGCCACTCTCCGATGAGGTCTCCGATTCTTGACTGGATTCCTGTTTTGATTCCTGACTACTGTTTGACTGGGTATTGCCATTTCCGCATCCCGTAAAGACGGTTACCAGCATACACATTGTAACCAACAGGCTCCATACCCGAATTGATACTTTTTTCATGATACATATTCCTCCAAGTTGTATAGTATTCGCGCCGGTGGCATAATGCTGCACACCCGGCATTGTTATATTATGGCGATTTCATCTGCCTTCAGCATACGCTCTCCAGGCTATCCCTCCTCTATTATGAATAAAACAGTTATGAAAACAGCGGGACATCCTGCTAGATCATGCAATTGCATAAAAATAGGCGGGATATCCAGACAAAGTAGAATATCCCGCCTATCTCACCCAACCAGAGATATAATCGTAATATTCCCACCAACACACGATTCCATCCTTTATGGCAGGTCTCCTGACTTAAAGCTTCAAACCTAGTCTGCCAATCTTCCCAAAGGCTCTTTCCTTCAGTGATATAATCAGGCATTTCGTAGCTTTTACAGTAGGGTGCGCTGTCCCGGACTCTCACCGGATTCCCTTTTAATGCGTTCACTGCGCTGACACTACAGTGAGTGCAACCATAAATGTTTTATTCAGTTTTCTTTATTATAAGAACTGCCCCCACCTTTGTCAACCTATTTCGCGTGGAAACGATAGATATTCCTAAAATTGCTAAAAAAGTCATAGTTCTCAATTGAAGCCCCTTGGCGTTCGCCGTCATATGGGTCCATGACATACCATCAGCGTCAAGGACTGTTTCCATCCCTCTCCTCCATGTGAGATTTGGCAGAATACTAATATTGTTAACGGCCGCCAAATGATAGAGCATTCTGCCATTTTTATGACAAATCCAACCTGCCTCCAACAGTCAAATTTGACTCCAATAGCAGTTGTTTTGCCTCTTTTTGGCGAATTGCATTCGACCTTGTAACCAGTTGGACTGTAACAGATTTATAGATTCTTGCCAAATGATACACGCGGACATTAAACTGGGTGACATGTCAAGCTCGACTGCGATAAACTTTGTGCGAGCCATGCATATATGCGGTTAAACCGCACAGGGAATTAAAACACTGTTTGACTGCAAGATTTTGCGCTGTGCAAAACACAACAAAAGCCGCCTATCAAGCTGTCTTCAGCTATCTAAGCGGCTTTTGTCACGATCGCGGCAAGAGTGGAGATAAGGGGATTCGAACCCGTTATTAACCACACTATATCCCTTTATTTATCACATTTTTTGATTATCATGGCATATTTTGTGTCATATAGCTATTAATTTTATCCGCGATCTCCTGCTGTTTTTTATCGATGGTGTGCTGATATACATTCTTGAGCATGTGATTTGTTCGGTGCCCCATTCGCTCCATGGCATATTTGTCTGGGACGTTTAGGGCCAGCATGACAGATGCGTTATAATGGCGCAGGTCATAATATCGAATATGGGGAATGTCAAGTTTCTTAATCAATCGTTCAAAGCGATTTGATATAGCATCGGGATTCAGCGCGATCAGTGGCTTCCCAGCTTTTTGACGGGACTCGACTACTTCCAGTATGTTGGCTGGCAAGGGCAATATCCGATTTCCGCTATTTGTTTTGGGTGGCTTGACGATCCACTGCTTGCTTTCGGTCAACGCCATAGCCTTGCTAATGCGCACCGTTCCAGCCCTAAAATCTATATCATCATATGTCAACGCTGCTATTTCTCCGCGTCTCAGTCCTAACAAGGCGGCAAACATCACGGGCAATTCCATTTCTGTGCCTTTTATCGCAGATATAAGTGCCGCCACATCCTCATCGCTTGGTATTGTGATCTGCGGGTCTTTCTTTTGGGGATACCTGAGATCAAGCCGCAAGGACGGGGAATATATCCGTAGCACCGTGGATAACAGTCCGTATGCGTTGGCTATGCTTTTTGGAGATAGATACTGGGTTTCTTCATTGAGACTCGCCTGAATGATGTCATTAGACAATACCTTTAGATTCAGATTGATAATGGGCTTCAAATTGTTACGGCGAATCTTTCTGTACCCAACCTTTGTGGAGTCAGAGAGCAATGGATTTTCATCTATGTACCGGTCTATTGCTTCGCCAACAGTTAAGTTTTTCGGCTTCTCCTTTTCCTTTCTGGTCAACGCATATTCGGCTGCCATATATTCCGCTTCTTTTTTTGTATCTGCCGTAAAGGATTTGTACTTTGGTTTTCCCGTCTCAAGATTCTTCCCATCTGGCACGCGCACCCGCCAGGACCCAGAAGGCAGCTTTTTTGCTTTTGCCATATAGCATCCTCCAAGCTGATTCAAATTCGCCCCTGTTCCCGCAGGGCGTTTGCTAGTTTCATTATATATGGGCGGCCTGTGCGTGTCAACAGCGGGTTCGAGTTGTGGCGTTGAGCTATGAACCTTGTTCCGTCTGCAATCCGCCCAGATAAAAATATACGCGGTCGTCCTCCTTGCGGAGGGCGTGGATAGAAACGTGGGTGTTAGTTTTCATTTTGATTTCCTCCCTTGATTTTTTTGCCTTGCTGTGGTATTCTAGGAGGGCAGAGGGGCCCCAAGGCTCTGTTGGTGGGAAGCGGTTGCTTTGCAGGCTGGCCGCTTCTTTTAACTTCTTTTAATTTGCTTTAGCAGCGCGGATAATATCGGCCGCCTCTTGAACCGTCATGGCCTTACTCTCAACGAGCTTGGCCAGGGTTTCCAGAAATGCGTTGAACTCTGCGTTTGTCATGCCTTCCATGTTAATCCTCCATTCCGGAGCGTCAGCGACGGGGCGAAGAGAAATTTGCGAAGGCGATTTCTCTTCTGCCATAAGAGCTATTTGTGGCGCTCCGGCACAAATAGCCGTGTGAAAAATAAGCTTTTCGAGCTTATTTTTCACACTATCCTCCCTTTCTGCCTTCCGATTTCAAAGGTGGCTTCCTTGCCTTTGATGATATTACTATACTCTAATTTTCGTGTATTATATCTGATATAGTAGTTACAAGATGGGAGGTGTTTGTGATACCACTAAAATATAAAATTGATGTTCTCCGTGCGCTTAAGCAAAACGGTTATAACACTACAAAAATCAGAAGGGAACAGCTTTTAAGCGAATCCACACTTCAAAAATTAAGAGAAGGTGAGTCGATTTCCTGGAAAAACATTGAATCCATCTGCAATCTTTTAAACTGTCAACCGGGTGACATCATGGAATACACTCCGGATGAAGAATAGGAAGGAGAACCTCAATGACAGACACTGAAAAGCTCGATTTAATCTTGGAAAAGCTCGGAGCCGTGGAATCTGAAGTGAAGGCCATGAAACGGCAGCACATGAAAGATACGGCAGAACTAAAAGCAATGGACGGTCTAATACTCGATGAGGTGGAGCGTGTCCATGAGATCATGTTGAAGCGCACCGATGCACTAGAGAAGAAAATCGGTTAGACCTTTAGAAAGCATTAGCACTCCCAAATAAGCGAAAGGAGGAACCCCATGCCATTACAAGAATCCAAGAAAGCAACCCTAGCGGACTGGGAAGCCCTGGGCGAAGATGTTCGGGCGGAATTGATTGACGGTTACATTTACTACATGGCGCCGCCAAGTCGGAAGCATCAAGCATTGTTAGGCTCTCTGTATGCCACTATTAAAGAACACCTGAAAGGCAAGCCCTGTAAAGTCTATCCCGCTCCCTTTGGCGTCTATCTTCGCACAAAAGGCGGCGACACCAGTGCTGTAGAGCCTGATATTAGCGTGGTTTGCGAAAAAAATAAATTGTCAAATCGTGGGTGTGAAGGTGCTCCGGATTGGATTATTGAAATCCTTAGTCCCAACAATCAGGCTCATGACTATATCACGAAGTTGGGCTTATACCTGCGTCACGGTGTCAAAGAATACTGGATTGTCAACCCCATGAATGAGACAATTACCGTGTATCACCTAGCGGAAGAACTGACTCCATCTGTCTACACCTTCCGCGACACAGTCCAAGTCCAAACCTTGACAAATCTTAACATCGACTTCACCCAATTAGACCTTGAATAAGCCCTCTGAGAGCCCCTATACGGGGTTCTTTTTTGGGGAGTAATCCGCTCCAAATGATGATCTTTTTGATGAACTAAATAAGCCCCCCTGGTCTCCCAGAGGGGCTGCTGTTTTAGCTGCCGTGATCATATGCAGAATAATCAAAATCAATTCCTAATAAGTATAGAACTTTACTATCCTGCACGCCTTCCTTACATATCAGACGATAGTTTTGATTGCATATACGTATTACCATAAGCTTACTATCGGGAGTCACTATCCCGGTATTATTCAGGATTGACAAAAAACTGGGCGAAAACCTAGAATATGGTAGATATTCGGCTCCCCGCTCTTTCGATCTCTCCTTAACCTCCAATATTGACATACCCGATAACTCATGCAACTTACTATGCAGCTCGTCATAGGCCTTCTCTTTGTCTCTCAGTGATTTTTTAAAATATTCAAAATTGTACTTTGCATTGGTCGTCCAAAATTCGAAGCTAAATACTATGTGATTAAGCTCTGGTGTTTGTACATATCCTATCTTTTTAAGCCTTTGATTTTCTTTAATTTTGGCCATAGCTAATTACTCTACATAATTCTCCTTGAAGTATTCCTTCATCGTATCCCGACTAATCTTTTTCTTTAGTACGGTTCCGTTCTCCGTCGCTTCCAGCCATGGCCTTTCCCTGTGCGTCTTTTCGCGCAATCCCCATGCGGAATATTGTCCAAATATTTCGTAGACTTGATTTAGTAAGTTTTCGTCGGTCGGTGTAATTTTCTTAATGGACTCCTTGTCCTTGTTTTCATCAAACGGCAAATTGTATGGATCTCTGCAATACTGCTGATACACCTCAACAACGACCGGTCCGTGCTCCCAAGCGATGATATCCTCGTCAAAAAGACTTCCATTTCCTACTGCCAGAGAGCACCCCTCCGCATAGTAAAGGAGTTTCAATAGTTTAAGCAGGGTTATATTGTCTCCGTCTCCTTGCTCTTTTTCTCGAAGGCTTTTATATAAAAACCATTTTGCGATATCCACAGCTTTATATTTAGCCATATTTATCCCCCTTTCGATGCGTCAAAGGCTATTATATTTTTATAGTATACCTATTTTTTTATAAAGTCAATGAACAATCTGTAAAATTTCAGTGCCAATTGATTATAAAAATCGAAATAATTGGCATTACGATACTGAACTTCATGTGATATCCTCCCTTGATTTTTTTGCCTTGCTGTGGTATTCTAGGAGGGCAGAGGGGCCGCAAGGCTGGCCCCAATGCATCCGTTTTTGTTGGGTGGCGTACCCCTTGGCTGAGAGCGCCACCCTTTTAGTTTGCTTTAGCAGCTCTCACCAGCTCCGCTGCCTCTTCGACCGTTGCGGCCTTGCTCTCAATGAGCTTGGCCAGGGTTTCCAGAAATGCGTTGAACTCTGCGTTTGTCATACCTTCCATGTTATCCTCCCTTTCTGCCTTGCGTTTTCAAAGGTGACTTCCTTGCCTTTGATGATATTAGTATAGCACTTATATTAAGTGCAAAATAGACATGAATTACACAAAGTTCTAGTGCAATTCATGTCTATTTTGCACTTGACAATAGTGCATAAATATGCTATACTTTAAAGCAGAAAGGCGGTGAATTTGCTTGCCAATTCGGTACAAAATAAATATATTGGAGGCCCTAAAAGAAGCCGGATACAATACCAATAAGATCAGAAAAGAAAGAATCATGGGCCAAGCCACATTACAGCAATTAAGGAATGGCGAGCTTGTATCCTGGAAAAACATTGAAACCATCTGCAATCTTTTAAACTGTCAACCCGGTGACATCATGGAATACATCCCGGATGAAGAATAGGAAGGAGGCCCCACATGGCACTACAAGAATCCAAGAAAGCAACCCTGGCGGACTGGGAAGCCCTGGGCGAAGATTTTCGGGCAGAATTGATTGACGGCGAAATCTATTACATGGCTCCGCCAAGCCGGAAGCATCAGGAAACCTTAATGTTTCTATCACGGAAGATAGGAAACTACCTAGAAGGCAAACCCTGCAAAGTCTATCCGGCCCCTTTCGGCGTCTATCTCCACAATGAGGACGGAACGACTGACGCCGTAGAGCCAGATATCAGCGTCATCTGTGACAAAGACAAGCTGTCAACACGCGGCTGCGAAGGCGCTCCTACCTGGATTATTGAGATTGTCAGCCCTGGGAACATGGCTCATGATTACGTTACCAAATTAAGCTTATACATGCGTCACGGAGTGAAGGAATACTGGATTGTAAATCCTGACAGAGAGACAATAACGGTCTATCGCCTTACTGATCAAGACATTTCTCCATCTGTATACACCTTCCGCGACACGATCAAGGCTCACACATTAGGAAATCTTAGTATCGACTTTACTCAACTTGACCTTGAATAAGCCCTTTGAGAGCCCCTATACGGGGTTCTTTTTTGGGGAGTAATCCGCTCCAAATGATGATCTGTTTGATAAACTAAATAAGCCCCCTGGTCTCCCAGAGGGCTATCGTTTTAAAATGGTTATTTACGGTTAAAACGGGGTATTTAATGCTACAGCGGTAAAAAAATGGTGCAAAAAGTAGTAAATTTTTTTGTAAGTTTGATTGACAAAAGCAAAAAATAACGTATACTATTAACAACAGGATCCCCCACACCTCTTAACAATGTGTCCCATGGGGGAACATTGTTGTTTAGGGGTGATATGCTTACCCCATAAAAATATTCTATCTATAGGGTCTCCTAACTAGAGGCCCTTTTTTACGCGATCAATAACTGATTCGGACTATAGCGCTCTTGGATAAAGCTCTTGATCTCATCATACCCCATTCCCAGGTTGATGAGGCTGCTCACCAGCATCTCCATAGCCTCCACTTCCTTAAGTTCTTCCGCCGTCAGATATTCGCGGATGCTCTCCTTTCCCTTCACGCCGTATTTCTCTTGCAACTCCTTCATGGTCTTGCCAAAGATGGTCTTATAGATCAACTTGGTGTAGTTCGGATAGGCAAAGCGTTTGGTCGGGCTGTCCGCAATCTTCATTTTGATGGTGTCCGTCAGGATATGTCTGATCACGATTCCCTTCGCACGCTCGATCTCCCATTGCTTCCGTTCTTCGGCGATCCGTTTCAGCGCTTCCTCGCAAGCTAAAAAGTAGCAGCGTGCTTGTTCGCCTTTTTCAGATTTCTGCATCATCGAGATTTTCTTGGCAAAATCTGCCGACAGCTTGTAATTGTCAGCAAAATTGCCCCTCCCTTCACTCGCCTTCAATGGCGAGTAATCCTTTTCTGCTTCTGCAAAAGGATTATCTATTATATTGATCTTACACCAGCGCGCATAATGTGAGGCATCCAGCTCCAAAAATTCATACAAATTTTTCGCCGTCGTAAATCCGTCTTTGTCTACCTTCAAAAGCACCTCAATCGGTGTTCCCTGTTTGACTTCAACTATATCATGACTCATAAAATCATTCTCCTTCTCATGTCTTATTTTTGAGTACAAAAAGAGCGCCTTGGTCTCCCACGGGCTACCGTTTTATCTATAGGACCTCCGCACGGAGGCCCTTTTTTACGCTGCGTTCAACAGTTCCGTAATCGTCGCCGGGCCAACACTGCCATCCACTGTCAGCCCTTTTGCTTTTTGAAACGCCTTCACCGCCGCCAGTGTCGCCGGACCAAAGCTGCCATCCGTCTCAATGTCGTATCCACAGCGCCGTAACAAACCCTGAGTCACCCGTACAATGTCTCCTTTGTCTCCCTTTTTGTAGCCCTTGAAATCTTTGATTTTCACTGTCAATCGTCCTCCTTGATTTGTATTCGCGCCTTCGTCCACCAACCGAGCCTTGAACGCCTTCCACGCCTCCTCATCCCGTACATATGGTTCGGGGCAGATCTTGTGTGTTACGTCGTAGTGCCGGACTACGTGGTCCGCATCGATTTGATACGTGTCCATCAGATTGCGCACCAGGTCCACCGCGGCATCTACAGTCTCATTGTCAAATCGCCATGTCTCGTCCTGATTCTGCCAGCAGCAAAGTTCGACGCCGATGCTGTTGGCATTGCGGCATCCACAGTAATATGTGCCAGTGGTCCCGCAGTGCCAAGCAATGTCCTCATCTGCCACGACCTGATAGATGTCCTCGCCTGCGTGCCCCACAAAATAATGAGCGCTGGCCCCGACGTTTTTAGACCCAAAATAGACGGCGTTGGCCTTGCTGCCGCCGGTCGCGCCTACATAGTGAATTACGATGTACTTAATAGACCGGTTGTGGCCGGTCTGGTAATTGTACTCGGTTAGCATTTGTCTGATCATGGCTTATTCCTCCTTCTTTCCTTGTTTCCAGAGTTGATTCACCAACACTGCGCTCCCCGTTGCAAAAATCCCCTGTATAAATCCCTGAACGATTGCCTCTGGGCCCGGCGCCTGTATCACATAGATTGCGATACACAAGACAACTCCAATCCCCAACAGCAAAAACGGGATGAGCCAATCCTTGATCTTTTGGGAGCTCTTGAATAGGACTCCCAACACATACAGCGCGACCGCAACTCCAATTGTTTCCGGCTGTAGATATTCGGCCAAAAATCCAAAATCCATACCTGTTTCCTCCTATTCTCTTTTTTCGATCTTGCTTTCCAGATCGCTGATTCTGTGGTTTGCCACCTTGATATCTTCATCCACAACGGCATTTCGTTGCTCAATTTTGTATACGCGATCAATGACCTTGTTGTGCTTGTCCACTTTTTCTTCCAGCTGTGCAATGCGGTACGTCGTCAACTTATTTGACGTCATGATACCCACGATACTCCCAAATGCAGTCCCCAGTAGGCTCAGTAGCGCTACAATTACTTCTGTTGTCATGATTGATTTCCCCCTCACTGCTTCCGCCATCATCTTTTTTAACATTTTAACAAAATGGGGAGCTCTGCGCCTCCCCACTTGCTTTATTTACATCTAACGAATTCAAATTATAAAAGACTTCCCACCTCTATTCGTCTTTCATATCTTTTATTTCTACCTTTTGCGTCTGTTCCAACTCAATGACCCGCGCACGGAGATAGACATTCTCCGTCGTCAAGCTGTTGATGAGTTCCCGGTAGGCTTGTTCTACCGGACTCAGTTGCTGTTCCATCCGTCAGCCCTCCTTTCATATTTTGGTCCAGTTGCTCAAATAAGCGCCTGTAGTCGGGTTGATCCAGGCCACCCATATTTCGGCTGTCGCATACGGGATGTATGTCAATGCCACAATGGCGCTCGTGACATAATAATAACTAACGACGCCATTTTTGCTATTAGGTTGGTTTGTGCATCCGCTATCTGCATAAAATGACCCGGATTTCCCATCTGCACCTAGTTTTAATAAGTTGATGTCACTTTTATTTCCCCCCGCTGCAAAACCTGTCTGACCGCTGATTGTGATCTTGCTACAAGAGATAGCCCCTGTGGTAATATTGGATATATACGCATGGTTAAAAGGCCAGGCAGATGTTCCAATATATCCACTTCCCCCCGACTGGTATGGAATGATGCCTTTGACTGTCGTGCGGATATATTCCGTTGTGGTTCCATCCGGGAGCACAAGGCCCCAATAATCGCTGGCCTGGGATGCACCAAATGTTTTATTTGTTGGCGCGAGACTTGTCCCGCCGTTAAAATTAACTTTTTTGTTAAACGAGAATGCCCCGTTTGCGTCATATGCCCATATAATGCCATCTTCGTTGTTATATAAGCCCATCCGGTTATTTTTATTGGCATAGAGATACGTGCTTGTAGTCGCCCCATTAGGATTAAAAAATAGATCAACCTCATCCCCGTCTCGAATTGAGATAGCGCCCTTAACGTACATGCGCCAGTTGCATTCGAAGCGATATGTCCCCGAACTCATCATCCCAAAAGCTACCGAGTTTTTCGTGATGTTCATGGTTCGGCTTGCTGCACTGACCGTTACAATTCTTTCAACCGACGAGCCTAGTCCGTCCGTGACCACATATCGCACCTCGTAGTTGCTGGCGATGGCAATGTTTCCGCCTCCAGTGACAATATAGCTTCCCGTGGCAAGCGTACCCGCACTGGTCCAACTACTTGCCCCCACAACCCGGTAATACACTGTGCATGATGCAATGATATTCTTCCCGTTGACGGAAGCAAACGTATAGCTACCGCTGCATTTGATATAGGTACCATTGCTAGGGTCCGCTGTTCCTGAGCTATTACACCGATAAGCGCTGAAAGCTGTGATTGTTGGCGCTGTATAGTCGTAAACTGTGATGCTGACCGTTTTTGGTTCCGATGGGCGGTTCCGCGAGTCCGTTACAGTCGCTGTAAAAGTAATCGTCCCTAGCTCATTGAGGTATCCTGTTGTAAATGAGGATTTCGTACTGCTATATCCCCCGCCGCTGATATTGTACCTTTTAATTGAGCTCCCCTGCGCCCCTGCTGCCCCGTTGATTTGGAGCGTAACCTTAGATTTGCCCTTAACATAGACGCCCCAGGAGGACGGCACATCTCCATCTACACGAGTGGCCGTTAGGCTGGTCAATGTCGGCTTGACGCTGGCCGGTACTGTCAGCGTGATGGGGGTGGATTTTCGTCCAACCTCCGTGCTGCCGCTGTAGGTGATACAGGTCAGCACACATGTGCCAGATGGGTCGTTGGGGATTTGCGTCGCCCAGTCGAGTGGTGGCGTCCAGGAGACGCTTGTACTCGTAGTTTTGGTCGTGATTGTGGCCGACTTGCTCCCAAATGTCGCTGTAATCGTATGGGTAAAACTGCTGCTGGCTCGGCTGATCGTGATCGTTCCCGCGCTGCCCAGCGAGATTGACCCACAGCTAATTGACGAGGCCCGCGGTATGGTCGCCAGGGTAACTGAGCCTGAGACTGAGCCTGATTTCAGCGACCAGGCCGATGTCGTGGCGTTTGTCGTAAACGATGCGGATACCGGAAATGTATAGCTACCGTCTGCGCTGTGTGTAACCGTCTGTGTCCGGCTTGCAAAGGTCTGCCACACGTTGGTACTGCTCATGTCAAAGCTCGCGCCGCTGGCCATTGTGGTTCCATTAATCACGCTGGTCTGGGTGTTTTTCGTAACGTAACTACTATCGGTTGACCGAACTTGCAGCACTAGCGTGACGGTTGAAGTGTTGTTTGCCACCGACTGACTGTTGAGTGTGATTGCCAAACGACATTCGTACCGCATGGCGCTGCTTGTATTTGTATAGTATTTGCAGGTGCCGTATACGTACTCGGTCCCGCCTACTGCTATTGCCATTCTATGCATCCCTCCAAACTAGGCTCATACTGCCGTTTTGTTCTGGCACCCAGTCAAAAAAGCCGCCTACCATGGCCATTGTCAGTTTGCCCTTCATTTCTGCATCTGTGATGTAGAGCTTGTTGTTACTGATATAGGCAACCTTGGCACCATTCTGCAAAAATGCCAACTCTGTGTTGGTCAGCTGCGCTACAAAGGGGTTTCCTCGCTTGCCAAGCTCGATCATAGCACCGGCAAAGCGGATGTATTCCTCCATATCAAGCTTGTTCTGATCCACTTTGCCGTCGATAAGATCAATGGCCTCCTGCACCGTTGTAAACGTATAGGTGATGCTGTCGGCTGTCTGTTGGACTTTTGTATCGGTGTACTGGCGTGCCTCTTCAAGCTCATCCTTTGTGCTGTACTCCTTGGAAACCGTACTGAGAATGTTGTCATGGGCAATGTCAATCGCGGCGCTGGTTCGCTCCGTGATCGTCTGAATGACGTTGTTTGCCGCATCGTTGATCGCTTCATCCGTATCCTCCGGCGCGGGTGTCCAGTCGGTAGGCTTGTTTCCGAGTTCAAGTTTTGGACGAGATAGGACCCATGTCGCGTTATTGGTTGATGCGGGACGTGCATACTGCTGTATTGTGACAGCACATATTTGTAGATGTGTGTATCCATTTGGCGGCTCCGCTTCAAAGGTACTATATATACGCTTTCCGTCTTCGACAGTTTGATCGAGTAGGTCCGTCGCCGGGTAGGTGGTAGTTGTTCCCCCTGAATCATCCGCCCACCTAAGTGTGACGTGTATGCCAAAACGATCTTGTAGATTGGCATCTACACTCAAGCTCACGTCACGCTCACCAGGGCTATACGTATAGATTGACGCCGTGAGCTGCTTTCCAATCAGGGTATTCAGGTCATAGCCTTCTACTACATACAATACATATGTTCTCAAACTTGTTGAGTCTTTTGTTCGCGTGATTTTGATATCCGAATTCGCCAGGAGGTTTCTCCCGCCAATTTGGATTGCCTGGACCTGCGTGGTCACCTCCTGTTTTGCCTCAAGGCGGATATCATTCGTCGCCTGTGTGATCTGGCTCGCGATCTCTGTATCAGTCTCGCCTTTGGTGTAGGTGTTGGAAATTCTCGCAGTATTGGTATCTACATCCCGCTTTATTTCGTTAACTTTGTTTTGCGTAATTAGATTTTCGGCCTCTATTGTTTCGATTTTTCCAATGATAGTTGTTTCGATTTTTTGTATGACAGTGGATAGAGTGACTTGATTTTTTTCTGGGTGCAATGGATTTTCTACATATTCTACAACTCGATGTTCAATTTTTTGATTCCGCTTTCTATCTAACAACATCACGATGCCGTAAAGCTCAATCTTAAGCTGCTCATATTGATTGTCCATGTTGGCTATATCCACAACATCTAGCTGATATGATTCTACTGGCCGACTTAAAGTTTTAAGCATTTCTATCGCATCGTCTTTCAAGCTTTGTGCAACGGTATATCGTTCATCTGACCAAGTCCCCACAATAATCTTGTCCGTGTACTCAAAGTTGTCAATATACGTCTTACCATTATTTACAGAGGCAATCGTAAGGGGAACACCATCCTCATTCTTTACTCCGTACGGATATAAACGAGTACAAAATTCATAGGTATCTCCCTTATAATCAACACGCCGCAAATTGACCTGATCTGTGATATACGCCCCATCCCATTGGACATTTTGAGGCTTTATAACGGTCAATGTTTTTTGTTTTGTATTAATTTTATACACACAATTGTAAGTTTCTTCGGTGGCAAAAACGACCTCATAGGGAGTCACATTCTCTAGCTCCATGCTTCGCCTGATTGCCACTAGCTCAGCATCGATTGCCGTCCACCCCGTCCCCGTTAATGCTTGGCTCAATGTCTCACTCAGGGATAGAGTTTCTGTTGTAAAGGTCTTAAACATAGTAGATTTTAGACTATCCATATCTAGATCGCATTCTATCTGAGCACTTCCGCCTAGCTCTTGAATGGATTTGACAACATAATAATTATCTTTTTCATCTACCTGTATTTCTTGCCGAATATTGCTATACAAGGAGTGATCTGTAGAAACTTCAAACTCTAGCACCTTTTTCCCGTCATACTTATGTGTGATGCTATACTCGACGTCCAGGGGTTTTGCTTGTATTTTTAGCATTCTACCACCTCGCTCGATAGCTGATTTTTACGGTTGCGTCCGTCAGATTGGTCACCGTCACAGCATACTCCCCCACTGCCTGCGGAAACTGGATCATATCAACCTTGGTCAGATCCACGAGTCCGTTTTCGGAATCAATGTAGACCGTCTCGCCCTTTGCACAAGTTATTTTTAGGTCATTGACCTGATAGCCGGTCAGCGCATTTAGTGCCGTGACCTCGACGTTGATGTTGGCTTTCTGCGCCCCCGAAATCGTGATCGTCTGGGGCGTTTGCGAAATCGTGACCGTCTGTAAGTTTGACAATATATCACAATCCAAATCGAGCGTCAGAATTGCTCGTCGTGGCGCCAAAAACTCACTTTGTACGTATTGCAATGTAGATATATAGTGGAGGCTGGGCTCACTCGGGAATACAACGTCACAGTGCTGCATCAACTGAGACAAACTTAGCATCTTTTTCATTGCATCCTCTTTGCTGTCGCCTTGCAGCCACAATCTGAGCTCAATCCCATGTGGTTCGGCTTCTGTCCGCATGTAATAGGGAGACAGCATCCCCCCCGTCTTGACCGTGACAGGAGAGAGTGCCGGAGCGATATAGCTCTTCACTATGTGTTGTACACCAAAGTTTGAAAGGTTAATTTCTTGGCCATTCACATATATACTCGGCATCATATTCTCACAATCTCCCTTCTCGCATTGTATCCCATTTGGCGCCCCGAATAAGCGGCTGTTTTGTACCCTAAATCCTTTGCGTCAATATGCACCTCTACGACAATTGGTTGTTTGGTGTCCTGCTCATTGCTTTGCGGCCTAACAATATCGCGCAAAACAGCTGTAGTCAACGTCCCCTCTGCAAAGCCGGGAATATACCGTATCGATCTAGGCCGTTGCATCGCCGCCATCATCTGTCGTGTGATCTGTGCCGGAATGACCTGCGTCCCTCGTGGTAAATCAACGAGTTTCGGGCCTTTTGGACCTTCGGCAAGGGCTATTTTTCGATTTGGTAGTATTAGCATTTCGGCTCCATCCTCGTCGATTATAGCCGGGCCGCCCGGCGTTCCGTTTATACCCGTTCCTTTAGCGTATTTGGGCACTGCACCGCTTGCCACACTATTTGAGACGTAGTTGGTTTTTATCGTGATCGTCTTGGAGCGCAAGTTGTCTAGAGAGCCTTTCAGATCATCGAACTTCTGCTTTGATGTTTGGATTTCGCTGCTAAGTCGCTCCATAACGCCTTTAATTGAGTCGACGTTGACGTTCTGTTTAGCCAGTTCCGGAAATGTATCCGTAAGATTTTCTATTGCCTCCTCCGCCAGTTCCCCTTCTCCGGTAAGCGTCTCCATTGCATCATTCAGCAGTTGCATTTTTTCTTCTTGCTCTTTTAGGGCTCCTGCAAAATCCACATTTGTCAGGTTTTCGACCACGTCTGTATAATCATGGAGCTTATCCTTACTAACTATTACCGTACCTGTGTAATCGCTGAGCTCCCCATTCAGATCGGCCAAATTTTGGTATCCGTCAGTAAGTTTTTCTGACCACTCTGCTATGCCATCCTGCAATATTTTCGCTTGATTGGCGCCTTCCTGGCCCAATTCTGGCAGTAGCAATTTAGCTGCCTCCATCGTACCATTGGAGAGCTCTCCCTTGGAAATTAGCTCTATATATGCATCCCGCATGGCCAAAATCCCCGACTCATATTCCTCGAATGTTCCACCCATATCGATTTCGATGAGGCGTTTACTGGCCTCGTAATAGCTATCGACGCTTCCTTGTGCATCGATTAGATCTTCTTCATAGCCCCCGATTTCTTCTTGCAGGTTTCTATATTCTTCTCCTAAAATTCCAACCATTTCAGACGCAGCAGTCACATCGTTGACGTGACATTTAAACGGCAAATCTAAATCGTTGACCTTATCCATAAAGGCTTGAGCTTTATCGGACAAATCGTCGTATGGATTGCTTTCTAGAAGATTCCAATACTCCGCTGACAGCTTCGATATTATATCCTGATTCTCTACAATACGCGCCTGCTGTTCATACGCATCGTCAAGCGAGGTATTTAACTCGTCGATGGTTTCTTTCAGTCCAGGAATTTTTCCTCTCGCCTCAGCAACTGTGTTCAAAAGATCATTCTTAGAAAGCGCAAGCATCTTATCGGATTCCTGGTCTAAAAGCCCCAACTTCTCTCGAATTCTCCCGTTTTCTACATCATATTTAGATACGATATCAGGGTGCAGGGCCACCAGGTCATAGCCGATCTCTTTTAGATGCTCCTGAGCCTCCTTCAAATTCTCCATCGGCACCTTGCCTTCGTCTATGGCGGTCGCCAGCTCCCCATACTCTTGTGTCAGATCATGGGTTTTGTCCGTTTTTTCCGCGACCTCGTCAAAATTGTCGCAAGCTTCTTCCAGCTTAGGCCCAAAGTTGATCGCTTCGTCCCTCGCATGTTCGATAGCTGCTTTGACTCCCGCAAAAGCTAAGGCAACGCCGCCAACCGCGGCTATTGCAATTCCTACCGGCCCCGTGATAGCGCCTAAAGCTGGACCGATCATGCCAATTCCTTTGACTAATGTACCTCCCACGGATATCACATTTGACATGACGCTCAAAACTGGTCCCGCCGCCAGCGCAATTCCTCCCATTGTCAGGATGTTTTTCTGCTGCTCTTCGTCCAGTCCCATGAATTTTTCAGCGAGGCCCGATATTCCACTGGAAAGCTTATCAACCCATGGAAGAAGCGCGGTTCCCGCCTCAATCCCAGAGTTTTTCAGCTCATTAAAGCTTTTATTCATGCGAAATTCGACTGTATCCGTCATGGTGTTGTACGCGTCATCCAGTGCAGTCGTATTTCTTTGCATCTCTTGCAAAGTCTCATCATACAGGCTCATTCCTTGTCCAGAAGATAGGATCAGCATCGCATTCAACGCTTCGACGCTTCCAAATAAAGTGGCAAATTGGTTTACTGAACCGTCGCTCGCACTCGTTAACGTCTGTAAATCGCTATTGGTCTTTTTTAGCTCCTTACTCAGCTCTTTATAAGCGTCAGAGCCTTTCTTGGTTTTCTTGAGTTTTTCGGTCAGTTCATCTTGCTTTGTTAGTAGACTCCCAATTGTTGGATTTAAGTTTGATATGGCGGTCCGAACGTCGCCCAAAAACCCTTTTAAACCCTTTGACGCAAGCGTATCTGCATTAAACTCAATTCCCAATGCTTCCGCCGCTTCTGCCGCCTCAGTCGTCGGTTGAGTAATACTGGAAAAAGCCGCCTTTAGCACAGACACAGACTCAGATGTCTGGATACCATTTGCAGTTAAAACGGCTAGCGATGAAAATAATTCTTCTGTGCTCAGATTTAGCGCTGAGGCCGTTGGCGCGACTTTTCCGATACTGCCGGCTAATTCTCCAAACGTTGTGTTCCCTTTGTTTTGCGCAATCAGCATTTGATTTGCAATCGACTCTGCGGACTCCGCTTCCATCCCATATGCCTTGAGAGTCGAGGATAGTCCGTCAACCGCTGTTGCCGCATCTGTAAAACCGCAAACTGCAGCTTTGGTCGCAGTATTTGTAAAATCAACCGCTTTTGAGGTATCGACTCCTGCCGATATGGCCTGATAAGTCGCCTCTGCCAAATCACTGGCAGACTGCCCCGTTACAGTAGACAGCTGCAGTATACTATCTCGCATCGCCTCTATTGGTACCGATGTCTCATCCGCAATAGTCGCTATCTTTGCCAGGCTAGTTTCAAAGCCCATTGCAAGTTTGACGCATGCGGTCGCTCCTTTGTTCAATGGTTCCGTAATACTTTTTGTTAATTTGGATCCAATTTTTCCTACCGTTTTCGATGCGGATTCAATTTTTTGCGACATATCTTCCGTGACTTGCTTTAGATTTTTTGTACCCTCGGCCTGCCCGTCAAGCGCGTTTCGCGTCTCTTTTAGTTGTCGCTCATAGCTAGTCAGTTCACCAGCCGCTATGTTGACCTGCTCCGCGAGCTTTTGTGTCTGGACGCTATTCTCACCAGTCTGCTCCTTGCTCTTATCATATTCGCCGCGTAGCTTCTCTAGCTTTGCTTTCTGCGCATCGATAGCCTTGTGTAAAACGGTAGCCTTTTCTTGCAGGATGTCCGTCGTATCCCCGTACAATTTTGCCTGCTCTGTCGTGTACTGAAATTCGCTTTTCAGCGCCTTCATCCGCTGATTCAATTCCTTTGTACTTCTTTCAAACAAGCTAGAGTCCATCCCTAACTTGACAACCAGCTCACCTATATTTTCAGCCAAATTTCCGCCTCCTTGCTAAAAAATTTCATCGGCATACGCGACTTTCGGCTTTTCGTCAGCTCCTCCACCGCCATGCTGTTGATAATATACATCCCAAATTGCAACCAACTTCCGTGGTGTACTGTTCCAAAATGTTTCTTCTGTCCATCCCAGAAGAGTCGTTGCTAAATAATACAGCCACCCCCAATCTAATCCATTGGAGGTGGCATCATGTTTCCCTCGTCGGGCTCCTCAACCTTTTTCTCAGGCATACTTTCTTGAATAACCTGCATAATTTTGGTGTACAGCTCGTCGGCCTTAAAGCAATTTAAGGATGCCCCGACGTCTTTCAGTGTCACTCTGAGGCCCTCGCTTTTTAAGTTTGCATATAACAAAGCGCGGATACCTTTGGGACTACCGGCGCCTGCCTGTTCTAAAACTCTGTATGCGTTTGATTCTATTTCTTCTAACTCCGCTAAGATGTTAAAATCCAGCCTCAGCGGATATTGCTTCCCGTCATATTCAAAGGTGGCGGTGCTCCTTTTGAGATCCTTACCTTTCATTTTATCACTTCCTTAAAATTTAGATTGTCTTTTCTATGAATATCTGTTATAATTGTTACAAAAAGGAGGAATTTACTATGGTGCTAAAGAAAAAACAAGTATTAATCGCAGGCGGTATTGTAGTCGTCGCCATGATCATCCTCTATGCCATCGGATATGGAGTCGGAAGTAAAAAATTAAACACTGAGGCTGTCACAGCTGCGGCCGACAAAAAACTTGGACTCGACGAGGAATATACCACAAAAGCATCCGAGCTTGAAAATCTAAACTCGCAGATTGCAGAAAAAAATGCCGAATTACAAGAGACAGCGGCAAAGTTAGGTTCTACCAAGGAAGATCTCTCCTCCGCTGAGAGTGATCTTAAAGCTTCCCAAGACAAACTTGACACTCTCGCAGACTATGATTCCAAAGTCCAGGCCTTTAATGATGAGATTGCATCTCTTACATCAAACCGTGATGCCCTTAAAGGCGAAGTCGATACGCTGACCAATGACAAGGGGATACTGCAGGGAGAACTTGAGACCCTGCGAGGCGAAATCGTTAAGGCCGCTGGGGATCCGTTCCAGTTATCACCAGGTTTTTATTATGCTGGAGATGACATCAAAACCGGACGGTATCGTGTGAGCAACGGTTCGAGTAACTTCTTTGTTTTTGATGCCGATGGACGCGCAACCGTTAATATTATACTCGATAAGAAAAACGACGGACTTAGGGTGACAGATTATATCTTTGACTTAAAAGCCGGATATACGCTCGAAACAAAAAATGTCTGTACCTTAACACCCGTTGAATAAAGCGATTCATCTCTTGCCGAATGCTAGCTTTTCTGGAATAAAAAAATAAAAGGGGTGATTTTGTGAAAAATGTACTTATCTGTATAAATGGCTTCTGTATAATGGCTATAGTACTATTATTTACTGGGTGTGGCAGTCGATCCAGCGATGGCGGGCTATTCGATTTAATCGAAGACCCAAAAACTTGGTCAAAAACATACGAACAGTATCAAAATGACTCAAAATACATCTTTAAGGAAGAGTCAAAATCTAGTATTATATTGACAACTGCAAAACCATTGAAGGTATATGGGGTTGACGTTTCGCCTGAATTCTGGTTCGAGAAATCAAATGGTGGCCCGCCAGTTGTGATATATATTTTTGCCGGAGACAAAGAGGAAAAGAGTGGCAAATTCACTACGGATCTCACAGCTTTCTATAAAAGCGTAGCCGTAGAGATGATCAACAAATATAATGTCACCAATCGAAGGTACTTTCTTAGTCCCAATGGAGGTCGGCCTGACACCAGCACTCCGTGTATCTCAGCGACAGATATATTATCCATCCCCCGGCCCGAGTTGGATTATGTTGATTGCGGTAATATGTGCTCGGTTGACTTCGAAAATGGTGCCTACGATATGCACCTTACCTTCGCAATGTTTCATCAAGGTGACTCCTTCAGCTTACGCATTGCACCAAAAGATAATTAGTAAGCCCTCACACCGAGGGCTTTTTTTATGCCCCCGGCGTAGTTGCGTGAAGATCTGCTGGATCTGGAACTGCTGTAAACCAGGATGATAGGACACTTGCGCTAATAGACTCGTCATCCTCGTCGGCGATAATCTGATGCACGCCATCATATTTACGACTCATAAAAGATCCCGACAGAGACGGCTCTGAGCTGGTGATTGAGTTAGTCTTCTGCTGATAGGAGTCATTTACCCGCGCAAACTTACCCTTCAACAGCCACACATACCGATACTTTCCATTGAGCTTCCTGGATTTAAAGCCGATTGCTACATAGGGAGCCTCGTCGCTTTCTTTTTCTACAAGTACACCATTCTTGACCGTGCTTCCTTGTAACTTTGCCCGACCGGCAAGGCTCAGCGCGCTGACTACCATCTCAATCGTGATTTTGCCCATTGCATCAACGGTATCTGTCAGCTCGTCATCCTCATAAAAATCCTGTGCGCTGGATTCCTTTGTCACGGTAGCCGAAACCGCACCGGCTAACCATTCCGGCGTACCATACGAGGGCTCAGTCCCCTCTCCTTCTGTGTTCGCGTTTGTAAAAATTGCTACGTGGATATCAGACAATCCAATAATTCTTGACTCTCGCTTAATTTCCATTATTTATCTCCTTTCTTCCAGGTAAAAATACCGGATCGCGCGATGATACACTTGCGTATCATCTTCGTATAAATCTTCGCTGGACAAATATTCAAATCCAGCGTTATCCATGCGCTCCATCACATCATCGATAAGCGCAGTAACATCATCCATGCTAAAAATATCGACCTGTACATAATGCCCCCGCGCGTCTTCGCATCCGTCTCCAAACCATTCTGGCTGTTCCAGATATTCAAAAAACCAGACGCGTGGAAACTCCGTAGCGGATTGCTGTAGCGCCGCATCAATGCCTGTTAAGGCTGTTTTTATAGATTCTTTGATATTCACAGCCCCAGCTCCTTCTTGATCTGGTCTTTCAAAATGGTATAGGCTTCTTTTTTGCGCTTTTCAAAGGCAACCCCTAGAAATGGTTGGGCGCGTTCCTTGCTAGTACCATATTCGTGTAATCCTGCATAAAAGGGACGATTCTTATTACCTCCCGCAAAAACACCAATCAGCCGATATCGTATTCCGTCCTTTTTACGCACATCGCTCATTTCCAATCCCGCACGCAGCTGCCCTGTAACACTTTGAAGAGCCATTATATTCTTAGCCTCCTCTAAAATCGGCTTAGCCGCTAATTCAAGTGCCTTCTCCGCAATAGTGTCAATCTTGCGGCCCAGATTGTCTAACTTCTTCTGCGCGATTTCAAAACCTTCTAACTGTGTATCAACCGCCATTGTTCCTGTACCTCCTTTTTCTTTCCGGAATCGCCAATGTGCTGTACGTAGTCGTGCAGATAGTGCGAAGCTCATCCGCGTCTCCCATTGTGCATGACCATGGTTTGTGAATCATGATTTGTGCGGATTTGGGGATTAATCAGATCCCCCGCCAAGGCGATTACACCGGCAATGCTGGCCGCCATGGACCGCGCCGCCACCGCTGTCTATATAGATATCAACCGCGATAATCATCTAGATCTGCTACTCACCCTCTTTCTTACAGAAATGAAATATGGATACGACCCGGATGCTATGTCCGCCGACATCACGAACACGCTCCGAGAGTACCCATCTCTGATATCATACATTATATCACTAAAAAGTGTATCATTGTGTATCATCTTGGAGGGCTTGCACGGCTTTTGCATGTATCCGATGTATCTGTGCCCATTGGTAATGCATCTTGATGCAAATGCTCTCCCATGGCATTCCCTCAATATATCGATATCTCAATAGCAATCGCTGATCAGCCCATAATCTCTCTATAGCGCTTACAATTTTTTGACGCAGCATATAGAGTTGCTCCACTTTGTCCAGCAGTCGATTTTCCAGATCCACTTTTTTTACGACTAGCCCCCCTACGCGGTCAGGGTGTCCCCCGCCCCTATGTAAGCCAGCCAATTGCGGACTTTGAACAAATGTTTGCAATCGCTCAATTTCATCTTTGATCGCATTAATTTCACCACATAGCGATCGATATTGCTGTAAGTCTCTCTTTGTCAATTGTTACCCCTCCCATTCGCACTCAAAATCGCCGCCACCAAAAATCCCAATAGTACTCCACCTGCAAAACATAGGAAATAACTCACTTTTTAGCCTCCCTCTTTTTGTATCGCTCAAACGCTTCCTGTCTGTACCGCATGGTATGACCCGGTGACATATCACATTTCCTCCTCTGCCCTCTAATTGCATCTAAACTGTCGCTCGATCTCGTCAAAGTCGTACTCCCGCTGCGGAAAATCGTTGAATCGGTTCGGTGGCGGTTCTGGTTTACTTACCGCTGTCCTTGGCGTGGCACCTCTCTGTTCCCTTGCCAACCACCCTGTAATAAAACGCAGGATTCCACCAGGGGTTTTCTGTCGGGCAGGATTAGCCATCAACCAGCCTCGCATTTTCTTTAGCTCCTGTAGGATGTTGACTGCCGGATACAACTCTTCCCATTGGGTCACTTGCCTCGGAAAAACCATGTACTCCGTGCCGTCTCTCAGTGGCAGAAAAATGACGGCCGTTTCGCCTCCGTCGTCGCCTGATGGGACTCCCCCCGAAGGTATTTCCTTTTCTTTACTTTTCTTTAGGGATTCTTCTCGGGAACAATCATCATTCTTCCGGGAATTATCATCATTCTTCCAGGAAGAATTCGAATTTGGCTGCACTAGAATAAAAGGTTCCGTCTCATCTTTTTCGAGAAGCCAATACTCGCCCTTTACTGTGACGGCGGTTTTTTTGGCGCGGGTACGGACACCAAGCTGAAACCGTCTCTGTATGCCTGGAGATGTCAAAACAGTGACCGAACTAAAAAGTGTGTAATCAAACAGTGACCGTTTAGCCAAGTATGCGACAATCTGCCGTGTTGAATCTAAGCTGATCCCGACATCCGCAGCCGCAAGCTCTAGGACGTCCTCATTGATCGCCAGATAGTACCCGTTTTTGTAAATCTTTGTAAGCAAATACATATATAGTGCTATGCCATCATTTCCGTACGCGCCTTGCAAAATACGAATTTTGGTATCTGAGAAGAAATCCACATCAAGGGGGAAGTAATCCAACCCCTCTTTCTGTGGTCGCGCCACTAGATCACCTCCAGACCAACTTGGCCCCTATCGAAGAGGCTATCAATATCATGTTGATGTCGTGTCCGTAATAGCCGGGACGAGATCGCAATACTGCATGGCCGGACATCGGATTCGTTCAGGCTTTTTTTGTTATGATCTCTTGTTTATGCATTCAAAGTCCCGAATTGCCAAATAATACGTCCCGCCCATCCGACGATTTGGTGATCTTGCAAACAATACCCTCGTCGATTCAGATTTTCCTGTTGATGGATCTATCTCCGGAATGTGTACTTATCTTGTTACAAAACAAGCGTCTGCATCGGCTATCCATGCCTTTATCACATCTTGGAACTTCTATCTTGCATAACTGCCGTTTCCACCATCTCTGGAGGGCTCTTTTCACATGATCGCCTTTTTCTCCTCCTCTGTAAAGTGGAGGATTGAACACAAGCGACGCAACTCTTTAAGCGTCAGAGTCTCAGGGCGATCCAGTTTGTTATACATGGTCCTTGGACAAACCATCAACTTCTTTGCTAACGTCTCGTTGTCGTGGATTCCCAGCAAGACCTTGTTCTTTTCAATCAATGCTCGCAGTAGCAGGTCCTTTTCTTGAGCTTCTGTCTTTTTGGGGCGCGGCATGGTGGTCACCTCCTTATACTGATTTATCTAGTCCCAATTCCCCAATCACAATTTGGTAGTTCAACACCTGTAGAAATCATCCAGGGAAGGGGATCCGACTATTGTGTATTCATTTTCTGCCCAAGTTTCATACTTTTTCTTCCAACCCGCTTCGGCGGGCTTTTTATGTTGATACGTGTTCTGACTGCTGGATTTTAGCCATTAGTTCCGACTTCTCTAGTAGCTGTGCGCCAAATAGCATGAGTTGCCGATTTTGGTCGTTGAGATTCAGCAAGACAGATACAACTTCTCCGATGTCCTTTTTCTTCTCATCATCCGGCATGTATGTCACCTCCTTGATAACTTGTAAACACATGATAACAGATTTTAGTCCTATAGTCAACTATTTTTTTAAAATATTTAATTTTTTTGTTGACTTTAGGACTTTATTCTATTATAATAACCATATATGGAGGTGAAAAAATGGATAACTTAGAGCAGGGCGGAGAGCGTATGCGTGCAGTTAGAATTGCACTCGGACTCAGTCAGCAAGAATTTGCTGACAGGCTAAAGCTAAAAAGAAATTCCATCGCCATGATAGAAACAAAAAAACGAAACCCATCTGCTAGAACTATCTCAGATACTTGCCGAATCTTTGACGTCGATCCACTCTGGATGGAAACCGGCGAAGGAAATATGTTTGTATCGAAATCTGAGGATGTAGAAGATCTTGAGCTAGATGGATACCTCGGGGAAATTTCAGGAGGAGACGACGAATTCATACGAAGTTTCGTCATGACATATATGAGGCTGGATGATAAAGACAAAAAAATAATAAAGGACTTTGCCAATGCCCTTTATGAACTACAGCAAAAAAAATAAGAGCAGGTTTTTCCTACTCTCGGCGGATGGCCTTGACTAAGCGGAGGAAGTATATGTATAGTTTCTTTATTATTATATCGTTATCATCATATTCTTCAAGCGCTTTAAAAAGCCTTGCCTTGTAAGATTCTTTCTCCATTCACGATCATCCCTTCTTTTTACTTTAGAATGGGAACGTTTGTTCTTATTTTCTATTATACTAGTATTGTCCTTGAAATGCAAGTCTATTTTTTATCTTTTGTAAAATTTTTCCGCATACCTTTTAAAATTTTAGTATCGAAATTATCCATTAAAATTACCAATACTTGTAATTATCAACTAACCAATCGAATCGATAACCATTTTTCGGTCATCCGATGTAAGATTGTAATACTATATGATATAAATATTATTAAACAATATCGCTTTCTACTGCCATTTTTATTGGCAATTATTAGATAAGTCTTAATAATATATCCATTATTTGTTCATCTCTCAATTCACATCAAAACATCTCTTGTTCCACTCATTCTTTTGATACTTGTAGAGGGTATGATACAATTAATGCAAATAAGCGTGTTCTATTCTTTCTACTCTTCCTCTTGCGGGGGACACGGATATAAAAAAGACATAGAATGATAGAAAAAGGAGACTATTACAAGAGTGACTATAACATACTACCCTACCGAAGGCATTGTCAAATCAGCCATGCAGCAAGACGATCCTCTGCTGGCCGTCATATCCTTTGACGGTACGATCGCGGCAATTGCACCCATCGATGACGCGGTGGAACACCATATTCTAATCAATAAGGCCGGTCTTACTACCAACATCGATGAAGTCTTCAGAATTGTCGTCAATAAGGAAGGCGCAGACTGGACATTCGTCTGTCCCAGCGATTATAAACAGATAACAGATAAGCGCAGGAGAATCGCCGCTTTTTATAAGGATGGCTTCGCCCTAATTACAGAATTGCTATCTGAAATTGGATACTTTGTCGACGTAACCATCCCAAGGCGATATCGACGACATTTTGACGAGCTGATGTAGTTGTCGTCCTTCTTACGGGGGACATGGATAAAAAAATATGAAACTGATAGGTTAGAAAAGTGTTTGCGACACCGTATTTTCCGGTACGGGTGTCAAACGTCCTGCCGGGCACGGCGGGCAAAGTTTCCGAAAAGTCCCGAAAAAAACGTAAGTGGAAGGGCTAAGATCAGCAGATAAAAGCAAGGGAATTTCCCATTCATTTCCAAAGAAACGAATGCGGCGCTTTTCCAGAAAACCGGAAAAGCGCCGTAGAAAACAGTTTTATCTCAGCGGGCAATAGCCGCACCTACCGTGGAAAAATCGATGGGAGCAAAGCCCATTTTCCACGCTGGGGAATCAGCAGGCAGGGTGAAGTCCCCCGCTTTCGGATCTGCAAATCCGGGATCCGCTACGATAGAGCCTCTTTCGATGCCGTAGCCCTGCAGCGCGGAAAGGGAGATCTCCCCTTCCCCGTCCCGGATGGCAGGCGGCTCCTCGCCGGAAAGATCCCAAATGAGGTTTTCGTGGCCGGAAAGCATCTGCAGATTCGTGTACTCCTTCTCATAGGTGGTAGAGTAAACCGGCGTGCCGTCGGTCAGAAGGATGTTACCGGTGATGGTAAAGCCCGTCTGGATCTGCGTCCGGGAGATGCGGATGGCCGCACTTCCGCCCAGAGCGAAGATGTTGTTGCGGACGGTATTGTTGCTGCCGTAGTGCTGATAGTAGGCGTTGGAGGTGGCGTTATAGCAGAGGTTCTTCTCGATGAGGATCTCGCTGCTGCCCTCGTCGGTATAGATGCCCCAGCCGCCGTAGTGGCTGCTCTTCACGTCGTGGATCCGGTTGTTCCGAACGATGGTGCCGGGCTGCCGCCCCAAGAAGTAGATACCGCCCATATCCGACAGCTTGCCCTGCCCGATGTGGGAGATGTCGTTGAACTCGATGAGGTTGTCCCGGCTGATGCTGTCGCCGAAACCCCAGACCCAGCCCACAGAGATACCGGTATAGTAAAGATCCCGGATGGTGTTGTGGGCGATGCGGCACTGGTACCCGTGTCGCAGCAGGATACCGCAGGCGGAAAAGTACCGCCTGCCACAGCTTTCGATGAGGTTTTCCGTCACCGAAATGTCGTGGTCGTGAGTGTCTTCCGGGGAACCGAACGCCCCGCCGCAAATGCTGACGCCGCCGGCGCCGCAATCGTGGATCCGACAGCCGGTGATCGCATCGTGGCTGCACCCTTCATAAAGACGGATGGCGTGGACGCCCATGCAACCTAATTCGCAGTTCTCGATCCGGCAGTGCTTTGCGTAAGAAAGCTCCACCGCCGCATAGGCTTCGCAGACCGACTGCCCGTCGGAAGCAAAGCCGTTGGGGTAGTTCTCGTCGGCTCCCGCCATGCTGCGGTAGTCGCCCCGAGTGTAGAGGAATTTCAAGTTCCGGAGGGTGACCCGCTCCAAAGGCTGCTCCGGTGTGCCCTCCAAAACGAAGAGCTTCTCCGCCACCGGCGCAAAGAACCGGAGGTTCTCCGCCGTCTCCCCTTCTCTGGGGATGTAGTAGACCCGCTTTTTCTCCCGATCCAGATACCACTCGCCAGGATTTTGGAAGGCTTCCGCCACGTTTTCCAGATAATACGCCAGCCGGCTGTTGGGGATGCTGGGGGTCAGGCGGTAGCGGGAAGCGTACTTGAACCAGATCTTTCCCGTTTCCAGGTCGTAGGACTCGATGGGGGTGTGCTCGTCCACCCAAAGGTGGCGGTAGCTGATGAGACAGTCCCCGAAATTCCGGAAGGAAGCAATCTTCCGGAGATCTTCCTTCTCCGCAACAAACCACCGGGAGTGGGCGTGAAGATCCTCGGAAGGATCCTCCACGGCAGACGCACCCAGCGTCCCCTCCGCCGGGAACCGGGTCCGGGCGGCGGCTTTTCCGTTGACATAAAGGTCAGTGAACCAGAAGCCGCTGTCGATCCGCTCCGAAAGATCGGCAGACAGGCAGGAGACCCCGTTCATCTGATCCGGCTCGAAGCCGGTCAGTTCGATGCCGCCCCGGATTTCCGTTTCGGTCATAGGCTCAATGGTAAAGGTGGAAGCAAGGCTGCTGACCTGAATGGGCTTTGTTAGCTCCAGCACCTTGTCCACGATGCGGATGGACACCGGCTGTTTTGCGCCGAACCGACGCATCTCCCCTACCACCCGGATGGCCTCCTCCAACGTCTGGAGAGGGCCTTCGCCGGTGCGGGTCTTTACGGGGGAAAGGCCGCTATAAAAGCGGTCGTTCCCCGTTTTTTTTGAAACATAGAGTTCCGTAATGCAATGAATGTCCATGGTTTCCTCCAAAAATCAGCCGATCTGGGCGTCCACCCGGATGACGGCGCCGGCCTTATAGGGCAGCTTTTCACCTACGCAGTCGCTGTTGGTGCAACCTAATGCTCTTCCAGCGCCTCGGGAGCATCCTCATGGCCGTACACGCCGACGAAGGCGTTTCTGCGGGTGTCATAACCCACGACCTCCCCGTCGGAGACCAGATAGCCGTATTTCGTCACTGTCTCTTTTGCGCCGTAGCTCGCAAAGATCCAGGTCACGCCTACCTGAGAAAGGAAGGCATTATAGGTGTCATTATAGAAATAGTTGTACCAGTGACGGGCGTTTTCCGCTCCGTGACGGCGAACTCCCGTCCGTCCTGCTCGAAATGGCCGTACTTCTTGTCGATCATAGCTTTCTCCTCCTGTCAGGTCCGGGCCGGACGAACGCCGGGCACGTCGGAATATACGTTGATGACCGGGTCTTCCTCCCCGTCGCCGGTATACTCGGCGGGAACGGTGAACCACTTTTCTTCTCCGTCGGCAAGCTCAAAGGAGAGCTCACGAACGCTGAGCTTCACGTCCTCGTCAGCGGCTAAGAAGAGCTTGCCGCTGACGGCTCCGCCCCGGATGCTCCGCAATCCGATCTTCACTTCCGTGTCGCCGGGGATGAATTCCACGCAGCTGCGGACGAAGACGGGATTGTCCAAACGTTTCGCTTCCTGCAGGCCGATGGTCTCAAAGAAGCCGCCCCGATAGCCGTAAATGATGGCGTCGGAGTCCTCCCGAACCCGCAGATCGCCCCAGTTTGCGTCTTCCAGATCCGAAGGCATTCCCACAAAGTTGCTGGACAGCCGCAGGTCGCCCATTCTTCCGTCGACGGTGCGTTTGATGTTCCGACCGAAGTCTTCCACATAGGCTAAGAGCTGCCGGGTCGCCTTCACGGCTTTTCCACGGTCATAGAGGGTCTTGGTGGAATCGTCCCAGCGATAGCGGAACGCCGTCCGGGGGATGAAGACGTTATTTTCCACCGTAGCCTGCCCGGGAACACGCACCGACGTTTCATGCTCCTGGAGCTTAAAGAACTGCTGGTAAGCGGCAAGCTCCGGATAGCGGGTGATGTAAGGGGCGTCCAATGCCGAAGCGTACTCGCCCTCGTGCATCTTCTTTGCGTGGTCGTTCCGGTCGGTGGTGGAGTCGCAGTGGGGGTACCGCTCGATGAAGTAATACCGGGGCCGCATATTCTTGACCATGCCCTTGCCCCAGACCTTATGAGGGGTCGCACCCCGGCTGTCGAAGCTGATGGCGGGGTCGCACTTCACAAAGACGTTGTTCTGCACCACGAAATCCCGGCCGCCGCCCATCATGACGCCCCGGGTCAGGGACTCGAAGTAGTTGTTCCGCATAACGGTGCCGGAGACGGTGTCGTCGTTATAGATGCCCATGGCACCGAAGCCTACGCCGCCTAAGTGATGGATGTAGTTGTGGCTCACCTCATTGCCCCGGAAGGTGTAATCCCGGCCGGTGTAGATGGCGCCGGCGTCGCCGGTTTCCAGAACCACCCGATAAAGCTCATTATCGGTGACCTTCATCTCGTTGCCCCAGAACATGATGGCCGTGTGGGGGCAGTCGTGGATCAGGTTGTGCCGGGCCTCCATGCCCACGCCGATCATATGGATGCCCGGATGGTAGCACTTGGAAGCCTGCGCGATCTCGTAAATGTGGTTGTTGTTAATTTTGGCGTCCAGCGGTTCCAGAGTGCAACGGTTGCCGCCGTAAAGCAGTACGCCGTCGTCGCCGCAGTGGTGGATGGTGCAGTTCTCCACCGTGATCCCGTGACCCTCGTGAATGTCCACGGCAGCGGATCCCACCTGCTCCATCACGCAGTTGTCCACCTTCAGGTTTTCGCAGAATTCCGCCGAAATGACCTCGCCGCAGGTCCGTGCAAAGGTAAGCCCCCGAACGGTAACGTCCCTGCAGCCGCTCAGGGCGATCATCGGCTCTCTTAACAGGGAAACGGAAATCTCCGCCTGCTCCATCACGTCAGGGGGATAAAGGTATGCCCGAAGGGTTTCCCCATCGATGTAATAGTCGCCGGGCTCCGTTACTTCCTCCAGAATGTGGAAGAAACGGACACGTTGGCCCACCTTATAGGAATAAACGCCGTAAGGGGGCGCCATCTGGATCCGGCCGTCGGGATCCATGGACTCCACCCGCTCGGTAGTGTTGGCCCAGTCCCACGCCCAGTAGCCCAACGCCCAGATGTGGCCGTCCATCTTCCACTGCTTCACACGGTCGTCGTCGCAGTAAAAACCCGCTTCCAGCTCGCCCACCGAGTCGTTCCAGTCATCGGCTTTGGAGTTTAAGATCTTGGAGATGTGAGCAAAGCCGTTTCCCTTGGGATACTGGGACAGGGTCAGCGCCTTGCCGTCTGCGAACAGCTGGGAATGCCCCACCTGCACCGTCCGTGCAAAGCCCCGGGAGGAAAAATCTGATACGGCGTCGATCCCCGCCGCCTTCAGGTCGCAAACCCGGATGTGGTCTCTGACCTCCGGAGCAAAGCGCTCCCGAACGGCTTCGTCTGTAACCTGCTCCCAGTGGGTCAGCGGACGGCTTCCGGCCAGGATCGCGCCCGGCTCGCCGGAAAGGGTCACGTTTTTGACTTCATCATCCAGAACGATTCCCTTTTCCAGGACATATACGCCCGGAGCAAAGCGGATCTCAACGCCGGGTCCTTCCTTCAAGGCCGCATCCAGCTGCTCTTGCCAGTCGGGGCCGCTTGTGATTCGTAATCTCTTCATGGTTCTTCCTCCTTCGGGCAGCGTTTTCTTCTGCCCGCCTCTTTGGTGTAGAAAAAAGCCGGGAGGGCTACACGCGGTGCAGCTCTCCCGACAGCTATTGCATCTTACTTGCTACAGCGTTTTTGAGTCGCCTTTTTGCTTATTTGTACTGACGGTCGTAAGCAGTCTGGCAGATATCCAGGAACTGATCGATGCCGATGGCCTTCAGCTCATTGAGGAATGCATCCTTGCCGCCGGAGGTCAAAACGCCGTCTTGACCAAGGTAGTAAGCAACGCGCTCCTGAGCAACGAAGTTCTTCAGGTCGGTCTGGATGGTGCTGATGATCTCGGTCTCGTCATCGGTGAAGTGCAGGGCCGGGCAGTAAACATCATCGCCGGGGATCAGGTTCTGGTATACGCCGCTAGCAGTCTCCTGACGCATGGTTGCATTGTTCTCAAGGCTTGTGATCTTGCCGTCAGCATCCTTGGACACGAACATACCCTCTGCTTCCACGTTGCCAGAGAAGTAAGGCATCGCGTCGTACCAGTTCAGGTTCTGGTTCTGGCCGAAGATGTCGTTGTACATAACGTACTCGCCTTCGTAGCCCATAGCCGCGTAACGAGCGGTCAGCTCAACGCCGGGGTTCTCAGCCAGATAGTTCTCCTTAGTCATCCAGTTCTCGTTCTCGATGCCGAAACGTCCACGGAGGAAGCCCTCTTCGGTGAACTGGAAGTCGCCAACACGGATGCACAGCTCGGGGTTCTCAGCCCACTTGGTCACATACCACAAACCCTGAGTGGAGGAAGCAGCGTAGGAAGCGTAGTTCACGCCGTTGGGTCCGGTCAGAGGAGCCAGAGTGGAGTAGGGCTCACGGAGGTTATCGGTGTCGATGACGTAGTTGCCTGCATCGTCTTTCATATAGTTGCCGTCTTCGTCCTTCTTCAGCAGGTCGCCGTCGCCCCAGGCGCCCAAGGAGGAGTTGGTCAGGCAGCCAACGGTGTCGGGGTTGCTGGTCATGTAGGTAACAACAGCGTTCTGATCCTGAGTGAAGGACTCCTTGGTCAGCAGGCCGTCGTCAACTAAACCTTTGATGTACTCCTGGGCTTCAAACCAAGCGTCCTGCAGGTAAGAAGTGGTGACCTTGCCGTTGTCCAACATCAGCATATCGCCGTCGCCCTCGAACACGAAAGCGTTGGTGAGGAATTTGTAAGGAGTGCCGCCCCAGCTGCTTGCGGGGGTGTTGAAGGCAAGCTCATCAGCCTGTCCGTTGCCGTTGGGATCGTCGTTTTTGAAGCGGGTCAGGACATTGCGGAAGTCTTCGGTGGTCTTGATGTCTTCCAGCTTGATGCCCAGGTTGTCCAGCCAGTGCTGGTTGATCCACATTTTGTACTTCACTTCGTTGGAAGGAGAAGCCTGGATCTTCGGGATAGCGTAGATGTTGCCCTCAGCGTTGGTAATGTTGCCCTTGATGTTGTAGTTCGGGAAAGCAGCGTCGGCAGCGTCGGTGTTCACGCAGATGCCCTTGTTGTAGTACTCGGTCAGACTCAGCAGAGCGCCGGCATCGGCATAGGATTTCGCAGTCTCGAGGCTCAAGCCGTAGCAGAGAACGTCGGGCATCTCAACGTTGGAAGCCACACGGGTGTTCAGAACGGTGGCGGTATCAACGTTAGGCAGCATCTCGAAAACCAGCTTCACGTTGCAGCTTTCTTCGATCCACTTGGTGTAAGCGTTATCGGTGTAATCGCTGACCCAATCGTTCTGTGTGAGCAGAACGCCGATTTCGGGAGTGCCCTCGCCCTGCCAGATGGGAAGAACGCCGGGCTCGCTCAGGTCGCTCTTCACTTCACTCTCGGAACCGGAAGTGGAAGGAGTGGAGTCGGAGCTGGAGCTGGAGTCGGAATCTTTGTTGCTGCAGGCAGCCAGAGACAGCATCATTACGCCACAAAGGAAAGTAGTAAGAACTTTGCTTTTTTTCATAATGTGATCCTCCTAAAAGATTTTGTTTTTTATTCAGCCGGTTTTGAAGCCGGTCAGAATCTAAAATAATGGAAACGGATTAAATTTAGCCCTTGACTGCGCCGATCATAACGCCCTTCATGAAGTACTTCTTAGCGAAGGGGTAGAGGACCAAAACGGGAAGGCTGGATACGATAATCAGTGCATACTTGAGCAGGTCAGCTATGTCCTTCATCTGCTGGTATACTTCCTCGGTCATGTTGTCCATCCGAGCCGTGCTGTTTTTTAAGAGAATGCCCCGGATCAGAAGCTGCAGAGGATATTTCTTGGTGTCCATCATATAAAGCAGGGCGTCCATGTAGGAGTTCCAGTGAGCGACTGCGTAGTAAAGCGCCAGCACCGAGATAACTGCCTTGGAAAGCGGGATAACGATGCTCATGAAGTACCGTGCATCGGAGCAGCCGTCGATTTTGGCGGCCTCCTCCAGATCGGTGGGGATGTTCTGGATAAAGGTACGGGCGATAATCATGTTGTAGACGCTGATGGCGCCGGGCAGAACCAGTGACCAGATTGTGTTCAGCATATGCAGGTCGCGGATCAGCAGGTAGCCGGGGATCATACCGCCGGAGAAGAGCATGGTGAACATGAAGAGCGCCGTCACGATCCCCTTGCCGGGAAGGTTTCGCCGAGCCAACGGGTAAGCTGCGATCATGGTCATGACCAGATTGATGGCCGTACCGACGATGGTGTAAAGGAAGGTGTTGCCGTAAGCCCGCCATATTCCGGGATACTGGAACACGGCTTTATAGCCGTCCAGCGTAAAGTCTACCGGCCAAAGGAAAACCTGTCCGGAGTTGACGGCGAAAGCGCTGGAGAAGGAGCTTGCCACCACGTTGATCAGAGGGACCAGGATGAGTAAAAAGAAAATCCCCAGCAGGATATTGGCAATGAGGTAGTAGACCCGGTCGCGCCGGGAGGTCTTGATGCGATTGGAATGTTTGACTTTTACTGCGTTTTCCATTAATTCAAACCCTCCTTACCACAAGCCGCTGCCGCTGATCTTGGTTGCGATCTTATTGACGATCACCATCAGGACCAGGTTGACGATGGAGTTAAAGAAACCGATTGCCGTTGAGTACGAGTAGTTGTTGCCGTTGGAGCTCGCAAGACCGACCTTATAGACATAGGTAGTGATGACCTCACTGGCCCGCAGGTTTGCGTCCGTCTGCAAGAGCCACGCCTTGTCGAAGCCGATGTTCATAATGGAGCCCATGCGCAGGATCAAGGTAATGGCGATGGTGGGGACGATAGCCGGGAGGTCCACGTGCCACAACCGTTTCCACCGGCTTGCGCCGTCAATCATGGCTGCTTCGTGAAGCTGCGGATCAACGGAGGAGAGAGCCGCCATATAAATGATGCTTCCCCAGCCGGTTCCCTGCCAGACGCCCGACCAAACGTACAGGTGCCGGAAGCCCCAGCCGCTTGCCATGACGTTGAAGGGAAGCTGTTTGGCTCCCGTCAGGGCACAGTAAATGTTCGCCAGAAGACCGGAGTTTACGTCCATGATCCGTAACAGCGTACCGACCATAACCACGGCCGAGATGAAGTTGGGCATATAGGTGACGTTTTCCACTACCGATTTCCACCGCTTGCTCCGAACGGTGTTCAAAAGCAGAGCGAAGATGATGGGAAGCGGGAACCCAACGATCAAAGAGTAGAAGGAAAGGATCAGGGTGTTCGTAAGGGTGTTTCTAAAGGAGTAGCTGGTGAAGAAACGCTTAAAGTGCTTCAAGCCTACCCACTCGGATCCGGTGAAGCCTCCCTGGATCGTATAATCACGAAATGCGATCTGTGCGCCGTACATCGGAATGTACTTAAAGATGATGAGCCAGATCATAGGCAGCAGAAGGAACAGATACATTTGCCAGTTGACTTTGACCTGTTTCCAAACCGTACTGCTGGAATAGGCTTTTGCCTCTTTTGCTTTTGCCATTCGATCTTCCTCCATATATGAATTCCGCTATTTTCGTCGTGTTCTGACGTTCTGTCGCGGTCGCTGGTATAAAAATAGCACATCGGAAGGAAATGTGCAAATATAAAAAATGGAAAAAGGTCTAATTTTCGTATAATTTGGCGAGTGTAAAATTCGGAACTGTGGAAAAAAGTACAATTTTGCTTCTTGTTACTATATATTTTCCCCTTGATTTATGGCAGTCAGCCATCCTCCTATTCGCAGTGTTCGATTTGTGCAGGTGGAGCCAGTGCGTTCGTGTCAGCAAACAGATAGCATCGGCAATGGATAAGATCGGAGTATCTCGTGGTCATGGAGATGTATGGGGTTGGAAAATCCTGGACGATCTGCCACCAGTAGACATGGATTCCACTGGGCTGAAACCGAACGACTGACGCTTGACGCTATCTCTGTGGTGGCTTATTTGTGTTGCCTTTTTCCGCTACCTGCTTCCTGCAAAATTTTCTTTGCTCAAGTCCTGTTTCGGGCTTGACTTTTTATTTGCAGGCTTTGTCTGTTGAAAGCCCGGTAAAATCGGTTTTATATTTTCTCTTGACTTATGTTTGGAATGTCGATATAATAGTATAAATTGATGAATTCGCAAACGTCTTATTCGCCGTTCTAATAAAAAACCATGCAAAATGCCGAAAACACCTTGAATGATCTGTCAATTTATACAAAGAAGAGGAAGGAGCCAACTTATGAAGAGATCGTCAGCCCGTGAACGTCAGTCCTCCCTCCTATTGCAAAAGTCAAACGCCAAGCAGAAGATGTCGCTTTTCGGACGGTCCTTCATGCTGAACTTTTCCGTTCTCATCGTTCTCTCCATTTTATTGGGGATCATCATTTTGAGCGTCCAGATGCACAGCTCCATGAAGCGGAAGGAAATAGAAGCGCTTTCTTCTACCCTCCGTACCGGCGTGGAACAGCTGGACGCCCAGCTTTCCAATGTGACAGACAACCTGATGGCTTTTCGGGATGAGCTTGCCTCCTCCGGAAAACTCTTTATCGGCCGCTATGACGCAAACACTTTAAATGAAGCGAAAAACCGTCTTGCCACCATTGTTTCCCACAACACGCTGGTGGAGGAGATCGTTCTCGTCTATGAGGACACCGATCTGGTGGTCACCTCCCGCTCTGTCTGCCCCACTGTGGAGAGTTTCTTCTTTTATTATGATACCCCCGGGCTGGATTCGGATCTGGTTCGGAATTACACCGGAAAGATGCACATGGCTCTCAGGCGATTTATTCCCTGCGAAGGCATCGGCCGCCGGGATGCCGTCACGGTGCCCACACTGTTTTGTTGCGCCATTCCTCTGGATTCCACCAATTTTTCCGCTCATCGAGGGGTTGCTTACGTTTTCTTCTCCCGGGACGAGATCATGGACATCACCATTTCCGATACCGTCCGCCCATACGCTTCCTTAAATGTAACCACCGGAGGCGACCAGCTTCTTTTTGAAAGCAATGCCCAAAAGGGCGACGATCCCGATTTCTCCATGAGAGCCAGCGGCGCCAACGGTTTTCTGGATTTCTGCATCACCATAGATCAGCAGTATTTAAGCGACTCCCTCCACAGCGTAAACCGCACCACCGTCGCGGTGATCCTTTTAAGCATCTCTGTCGGATCCATTCTGGCTGTTCTCTCCTCTTATCAGCAGAATCTCCCCTGGCGGGCGGTCATGCACCAACTTTCCGACCACGGTCTCTTAACGGCCGACAGCAAAAACGCCTACACCGCCCTGACTAACTCCTTAGATCGCCTGATTGCCGACCGTGAAACTGCCAGCGGTCAGCTGGCCCATTATCAGGAAGCTTTGAAAAACAATATGCTAGATCGGCTCTTCTCCCCCTCCCCCCTTCGGGCTGAGGATGCAGAATCCCTCCAGATAGATCTGGGCGCTTTCCCGAAGCAGTCGGTGATCTACTACGGAAAGATCCTCATCAACTCGGCAGAATCCTCCTCCGCCATGGAGCTGGCTACCATAATGATCTTGGAATTTCTGCGCCAGCACCTGCCGGAAAACGCGATCCTCCATTCCACCGACTTAAATACCTTCGGCTTGGTCTATCCTGTGGAAAACAGCACCGAAGAGGAGATCACCCGGAGTCTGCAAGCTCTTTTAAGCGAGGTGCCCCAGCATTTTGCCGCTCAGGTTCTCGCAGTCCCCGGCGGCCTCTGCACCAGCATCAACACCGTCGGCCTTCTCTTTGAGCATGGGCAGATGAACTATTACGCCAGCGTGGATAACCACGCCTCCGACGAGCCCATTCTCCTGTCGGAGACCTCCAGTGACGTCGAGCAGCTGCAGCTTCGCTCCCTCCTTCTTCTACACCAGCATCTGGCGGCCGGCGACGCCGAAAGTGCCGTTGCGGTGCTGGAGACCTTCTATGCCTGCCCCTTCGATATTCAGCTCATCGATCTGCGGGAGCGTTACTCCACTTTAAAGACCCAAATCCTTCTCTCTGCCCGGGAAGTGGCTCCTCAGTGCCAGATTCCGCCTCTTCCGTGGTATTCCTATTTCCGTGACGACCCCTCCAAGCCGCTGCTGGCCCTGACCGATGCGGTCCGGGCCGTTGCCGACGCCGTAACGGAGCGGCAATCCACCAATGTTCAGGACGACCAGTGCCGCCAGCTGCTGGAATACCTCCAGAAAAACTATGCCGACTCCTCCCTCTGCGCCACAGTCATAGCGGACGAATTCCGGGTGTCGGAAAAATACCTCTTTACTCTTTTCAAGAAAAAGACCGGCCACTCCCCCATCCGTTACCTCCATTCCATCCGAATGAAGCGGGCGGCGGAGCTGCTTTGCGAGGACAAACTGACCGTCCAGCAGATCTGCGAGGCAGTGGGGATCCCCAACCTCGGGACGTTCCAGAAAGCCTTCAAGCGGGAATACGGCATCGCCCCCAGCCGCTACCGGGAGTGCGTTCTCCACTCTTCCCGCTGATTCTGATTTAAGGAGCCAAGCATCATGCCCACCAAGGAAACCATTCTCAAAAAGTACGACGAAGTTTTAGAGCATATCAAAATCGTCAACATCAAGACCTTCCCTGGCCACAAGGAGCCGCTGTTTCTCATTTCCAATACCTATCCCGGCGTCTGGCTGGAGCACGTTTACGATTCTGTCCTTTGGGCGCAGCTCTGCCCGGAGATGGCTTATGTGGCAAGAGCCGCCGTGGAACTCTTTTTGGACGGGCAGAATCTGGAAGGACAGTTTCCCTGCTACGTTCTGGATTCATCCAATCCCCGCTCCAAAGCCTTCGGACGGATGGTGGGCTACGGTCAGCTACAGGAGTGCGTTTCCTTCGCTCGGCTCTGCTATGAAACCGCTCAGCTGAATCGCGATCCCGCTTTGATGCAGCGTTCCTATGACGCCTGCGTCCGCTGGAACACCTGGCTCAAGCGCTACCGCATGACTCAGGGGAAGGGGCTTATCGAGCTTTTCTGCCTTTATGATACCGGTCACGACAACAGCATCCGCCTGTCCGGCATCCCCAACAATACCCCCGGCGCCGACGCCCGGGTCTGCAACGAAAAGCCGGATCTTCTTCCCCTTTTCGCTCCGGACTTAAACGCCGTTTACTACGACACCCTGACGGCTCTGGGCGATATGGCAAAGGCTCTGAACAAGCCGGAGGAGGCTTCCCGGTGGTATACGGATGCAAACTGCCTGCGGATCACGCTGGATACCGTGTGCTATGATCCGGAAGACGAATTCTACTACGACACCGACCGGTTCGGAAACCGCCGGAAGTGCAAGTCCATTTCCGTCACCAATCTATATGCCGCCCATATGCTCCCCAAAGAGCGGGCTGACCGGATTTTTGAACGGTATCTCCACAATCCCAAGGAATTTTGGACGCCCTACCCCTTCTCCTCTCTTTCTTCTGCCGATCCCCTCTTCAAAAAGCGGGGGGATTCCAACGACTGGGGCTACTACGCCATGGGACTGACTGCCGAGCGCTCCCTGCGCTGGATGGACTTTTACGGCTACGGAAGGGCGCTGGAAGAGGAAATGGAAGCGTGGGTCAACGCCGTCGCCGCTTCCGACACCCCCTTCGGGCAGGACATGGATCCCTTCACCGGAAAATTCACCGGCTGCGCCCCGTGGTACTCTGCTACCATGCTCTTCTATGTGGCAGCCGTCCGTCGTCTGTACTTAAAATAAAGCAAAAAACCGCCGCAGCTCCCGGACTTTTTCCGGAAACTGCGGCGGTTTTTCTTTTTACAGGGATTCTCTCCACGCAAGAGCCGATTCGGGATCGTTTTCCGTAAACATCCCGCAGCCGTAAGAAGCCGCCTCAAAGAAGTCCGCCTCTTTGGTGTTGGATCCGGTGCAGGGCTCAATCCCCAGCGCTTTCAGTTCTCCGCATTTGCGCTTGGCGCCCTCCCCGCTGGACCAGTAGCAGGCGTAATCCAGATATTCCGCCGGATCCAGCTCCACATGGCTCATAATGTCATACGGATAGTACCCGTGAAGCAGATACTTCCGCCCGTAGGTCTTATAGATGTATTCCAGCACGGAAGCGTCAAAGCTGTTAAAAAGGATCCGTTTGGACAGTCCCAGCTCCTCGCAGAGCTTCACCGTTTCGTCCACGGCGTAGGCGACCCGCTCCGGCCCCTCGTCGTCCAGATACACCTTCATCTCCAGATCCAGAAGCAGCCCCGGCACCCCGGCGCAGTACTCCAGAAACTCCCGCAGCGTGGGGATCTTCGCCGGATGCTCCGCCGTTCCTGCATTGAGTTTTTCCAGTTCCTCAAAGGTCTTTTCTCTTACCAGTCCCGTTCCGTCGGTAGTGCGATCCACCTCATGGTCGTGGATCAGTACGAGCTTCCCGTCTTTGGAAACGTGAATGTCCGTTTCCAGCATATCCACCCCCAGCTCCACCGCCGAGCGGAAGGAGTCCATGGTGTTCTCCGG
>JAHZBS010000002.1:0-9664 GCA_019423265.1 Clostridiales bacterium | reverse complement strand
CCAGCTCCACCGCCGAGCGGAAGGAGTCCATGGTGTTCTCCGGCACAAAATCCAAGTTTCCCCGATGCCCGTCAATGAGAACCTTTTTGCCACTCATGCGCTTCACTCCCCGATAAGGGAATCCCGGCACATCCGATCCCACGGGATGGGCGGTAGCGTATTTTCTGTGATCCGCTCATGGATGTGGTGCATCAGCGGGTATTCTTCGAGCTTTTCCCCGAAGTATTCGCCTAAAAGCCGGATGATAGCTACGGATTCCAGCGTGACCCCCTTCAAGATCTCGCTGGCGTGGACAAAGTCCACCCCGCTGCCCAAAATCGTCCCCAGCCGCCGGGTCCGTCCGCCGAATACCGTCACATAAAGGTCGCCGGCGCCGAAGAACAGGGCGTCCTCCCGCCCGCCCAGCAGCCGGATAATGGCGCTCATCTCCCGGGTGGCTTCATAGAAAAGCCCTGCCTGAGCGTTATACTTTTCCGGAAGAGCCGGATCGTTTTTGGTGTAAGCGCCGATGGCAAGGCTCACCGCCATGGCGTAGGCATTTTTTAACGCCACTGCCGTCTCGATACCGCAGATGTCGTCGGTGATGGAAATGTGGTAGTATTCCGTCCCAAACGCCTGCCGCAGCTCCTCTAATACCGCCCGCTCTTTTCCGCAGAAGGCCACCTCCGTGTGGATCCGATCCGCCAGCTCAAAGCTGATGCAGGGGCCGCCCACAGCGTTGAAGGAAACGTCCTTCCGCAAAGCGGAGAACCACACCGGGAATGGGCAGAGACTGCCGTCCTCATCTTTGTGAAGTCCTTTGGTGATGGCCAGCACCCGCTGACCGCTCTTCAGTCGGGGGATCACGTTTTCCGCAAACCACTCTACGCCGAAGCTAGACACGCCGCTGATGAGAATGTCGCAGCTCAAGTCCTCATCGGAAACCTCGTCGAACTGCTTGAAGGTGATGTCGCCCTTCATTTCCCGCTTTAAGGTCTAGTGATAGCCGTTCTCCCGGAGACCGTCGATGATCTCCCGATCCAGCAGTGTGCCGACCAACAGCACCGAATGCCCGTTATCCAAAGCCGGGATCGCCATGGCAGACCCCATCATTCCGGAACCGACAATACAAATTTTCATAAAACCACTCCTTTTTTGAGTTAGAACCGTTTCACTCAAGCCGATCGTCCATCGGTCAAAATCGAGCCGGACGTTTTGTTTTTACTGACCTTTTGCAACCGCTTGAGGATGGTACTTTTGTTGTATTGCAGATTATAAAGCAACGCGGCAAGTTCCGCAATAACGCTGTCCTCTTTCAGCATATCCATTGTTTTATACACAATGAAGTTTTCGAGTTTTTCCTTATGAAGCATCTTATTGTCGCACTTGTGCTTCTTCTGACGGACACAAGCGTAATAACGATGAACTTTTCCGGTGTGGCTTGTCCCTGCCTGTGCCACCATCATAGCACAGAACAGTTTAGTGGTCAACAGGTAGTCATCGTCTGCCGTGTGTCTTGCAGGAGCCTTAGAATTTTTCTTCAACTCATTTTTCACACGCACAAACTGCATTTTATCAATGATAGCAGGAATGCTGTCTTCAAAGGTTATGAGCAATCTGGCGTAGAGATTTCAGGTGGCGAAGCACAGAAGATAGCTCTTGCACGTGCTTTGTATAAAGACTCGTCGTTCATTCTCCTTGATGAACCTACTGCAGCACTCGATCCGATTTCGGAATATGAAGTATATTCCAACTTCAATTCCATTTCAGGTGACAAGACAACCGTTTATATTTCCCACCGACTTGCATCCTTCCGTTTCTGCGATAAGATTGCTGTGTTTGATAACGGTCAAATAGTTCAAGTCGGCAATCACAATGATCTTGTGATGCAAAACGGAAAATATCACGAGCTTTGGAATGCGCAAACGCAGTACTACAAGAATTAAAGAATGTACTCTAAGTTTTCTTTTATAGATTACTGTACAAGTAATCGAATCGACTTGTATTTTTGGTGGCAATGCTGCGGTATGATTATTTACTTGCTTTTAAAAGGTACGCCTGCAATATTGTAGGCGTACTTTTTACATTTAGTAAGGAGCAGTTTATATGAGGAGGAATTGAAATGTTCGTAAAAGTAATGTAGCAGAAATTGATGCAAAAGCATTCGGCTCACAGGGCTGTGTGTGACCGAAAGAGGGCAGATATGACTATGGCAATCTGATTGCGATCATTATCTGCAAACAGCCAACTGTCAGCAGTTGACGGCTTGAAATGCAGTTTTTGACCTATACCGCGATCTCTTCCGCATGATGTGCGGCGATGTTTTGGAGGATTTGATCGTTAATCAAATCTCTGCCGGACAGCCTTGTAGTTGAGGGGGCTGACCGATAGAGTTCGGTACTCGGCATGCGTAGTCGGTTCGCCGACACCTCTGTTTCAGATGGGTACGCTAAGGGATCCTTTAATAGGATTCCCCTGAGTACTCACCACTTACGGTGCAAATAAATATGATATCTTTTCGGAACGGATGATATGACCCTCCAATCGGGATGATCAAATGACCGTCTTTTGCAATAGTTTCTATTATACGGAGTAAAATAGAAACTATTGCCCGATGACAGACAAAAGCCTTGTGCCAGCAAGGGTTTTGCTATCCTTTCGGAAGGAAAATGATAGAAATAGGGCATTTTTCACGCCTGCGGCGTGTTCCGGCTGTTTGATGTTCAAAGAATGACATTTCGGAATGATCCTGCGCCGCCGAATTTTTTGCCCTGTTGAAATTTTCTGAAAAATTTTGCGAAAGGTACTTGCCAAATCGCAAAGTATGTACTATATTCCCTCAGCCAATAAGAAAAACGGTTTTGGATTCCCCTGCCAAGCCGTTTGGATATTGGCGGATATGAAAATAACTGTTGCTTTTTTCTTGCCAATGCTCATTGTGATATCCTCCCTTTCTGCCTTGCGTTTTCAAAGGTGACTTCCTTGCCTTTGATGATATTAGTATAACCTAAATATAGGTCATTATAAATAGGTATATTGACCAAATTTTAGGTCTTTTGTTTGTGTATTTTCAACCTAGATTTAGGTCTTATCTCGTGTTATAATAATTGCAGAATGGAGGTTACTATCATGGCTATTGTTTTTTCAAAACTCCTGTCCCTCTTAAATGAGAGGGGTATAAGCATTTACCATCTAAAACGTGACAGAATAATTGGCACAGCCACAATCGACAAGTTGCGGACGGGGACAGGCAACATAGACACACGATCCATTGACAGTATTTGTGCTTATCTCAACTGTCAACCCGGTGACATCATGGAATACATCCCGGATAAAGAATAGGAAGGAGGAACTCCATGCCATTACAAGAATCCAAGAAAGCAACCCTGGCCGACTGGGAGGCCCTGGGCGAAGACGTCCGGGCGGAGCTGATTGACGGCGAAATTCATTTCATGGCCGGGCCCAGTGCGAATCATCAAGCAATTAGCGTTTTCCTGACAGCGGAAATCAGCACATTTCTAAGAGGGAAGACCTGTCGATGTTTTACCGCTCCCTTCGACGTTTATCTCCAACACGAAGACGAGGACACGCCCAACATTGTCCAGCCGGACTTGATGGTTATCTGTGATCGGGATAAGATCACGAAAAAGGGCTGCATCGGCGCTCCGACGTGGATTATTGAAATCGTCAGCCCCAGCACTGCGCGCCGAGATTACCTGACAAAGCTTAACCTTTATGCAGAATATGGCATCAAAGAATACTGGATTGTCAATCCTATGAATGAAACTGTCACCGTATACCACCTGGAACAAGAGCTAACCCCCATCACCCATACCTTCCGGGATGTTGTCCAGGTTCACACCCTAGCAAGTCTCAGCATCGATTTCACCCAGCTGGAACTTGACTAGCAATAACCGCCCCCTGCGCCGACAGGAGGCGGTTGATAAAATTTCAGTAAAAGAAAGAAGGTTGGCTATGGAAAAGATAGAAAACGAATTACTTGAAAAATCTAAAGAAGCGTTCATTATGGCCATTGAATTGTATAACAAGCCGACAATTAAATATCGTGTGGAAGGTTTTAGTCTTTTTATCTGCAATGCCTGGGAGTTAATGCTGAAGTCACACATGATAAAAAAATACGGTGAAAAAAGTGTATATTACCAGGACAACCCAAACAGAACTATTTCTCTCGAAAACTGCATTCAGAAAGTATTTACGAATAAAAAGGCCCCTCTCCGTCTTAACTTAGATAAGATCATAGAATTAAGGAATACAAGTACTCACTATATCACGCAAGAATATGAAATGGTATATATTCCTCTTTTTCAATCATGTATATTCAATTTTATAGAAAAAATGCAAGAATTTCACAATGTGGATATGACAGAAATTATACCGCAAAATTTTCTTACACTTTCTGTCAGTATGAAATCATTTAATGTGGAAGAAATCCGTGCAAAATATCCAGTACAACTGTCGGAACGACTAATAACATCAGAGAATGAGATAGCGAGGTTATCTGACGGGAATAATGAGGCCTTTTCGATTAAAATTGAGCATTTGTATTATATTACGAAAGACAAAAACAAAGCGACCAACATTGTTGGTATCGACAATACGTCCGACAGCAAGGCCCAAGTCATCAAAGAACTTAAAGACCCGAATAAAACCCACAAATATACAATGAAAAAGCTTAATAAGGAAATAAATGCACGACTGTCCAGGGATGGTATTCCAATAAAGTTTAATCAATATCATTTTCAACTTTTTTGCAATTATTATAGCCTGAAGGAAAATGATAGATATTGCTATGTCAATACGATAGGGACTGTACCAACATATAGCTATTCTATACAAACCATAGATTTTATCGTCAATGAAATCAAAAAGGACCCTGAACACATCATCCAGAACCTTAGAGAGAAAATGAAAAATAAATAAGCTAACCCCAGGGGCAAAGGAATTCTAAGTTAAATAACCTACTCCCATTCGGGAACCCAGCCTTATCCTTCACGAGTTAACTTACTTATATTATAAGGGACGTGGATTGAAATGTCAAGTATTCGCAAGAAAAAAAATAACCGCCCCCTGCGCCGACAGGAGGCGGTCATCGGTTCAAAAAAGGGTAACAAATAGATAATTTCGTGTCATATTTCGTGTCATATTCTTTCGCAAAACGTGTCATTTTCACGCATTGAAATACTATTTAACTGCAAGATATTGCGCCAAAGAAAACACAACAAAAGCCGTCTATCAAGCTGTCTTCAGCTATCTAAGCGGCTTTTGTCACAATCGCGCCAAGAGTGGAGATAAGGGGATTCGAACCCCTGGCCTCTTGAATGCCATTCAAGCGCGCTCCCAACTGCGCTATACCCCCATCACACTTTGTTTCAAGCGAACATTATTATAGCATACCCACTTTCTCGCTGTCAAGCCTTTTTTCGTCCCTTCCTAAAAAAACAACAATAAGATCACAATTCGGGCAACCTCCATCTGTCCCTCTGACTGAGGTTGCCCATTTTTTATTTCTCCCGCACGACGTCCCGAGTCAAAATTTTTCCATTCTCATACTCCAACACGGCTATCCCTCCTGGAACCGGCAAACGGAAAGACACATCCCATTCCTCCGGCCAGGCCGGCAGAAATCGGACTTCTCCCCGGTCCACCTGTAAGGCCATGAACAAAAGGCCAATGGACGTTGAAGTCCCGTGGTCCTGATCCGGCGTCCAGTCAAAGTTAGGGCCCCAGTATGCCGGGAAGAAACAGTCTTCCGCTACAGCAGCGAAATTGGCGGTCACCGTTTCGCGGCAAAAATCCGTCATGCCCAGAATTGCGGCCTGCTCCAAAGCCTGAGACCACCCTGCGATATGCCGATTCGTCCGCTGGAAAAAGGTGTCCGTCAGGACTTCGCGCATTTCAGGGCTATCATAGGGGCTGAGGACCTGATAGGGAAACAGCACGTAGAGCTCCGGTGTCTCACAGTTTTTCGGCTCTGTGTCAATAAAATCCCGGCAGGGCGCCACCACCCGCTTTCCATTCTTCTCCATATAAGGGATGCTGCACAGATCCTCTTCCGTCAGCGCAGGCGTCCCCCCCAGTTCCCTCATCAAGCGGGACACTGCCATAATCCCGGCGAGATCCGGCGTGTCATCGACGCAATCCTGCCATGTTTCCAATGACGAGACCGGCGCAATGCGAAGTTTTCCATCCCCGCCTCGAGAGAACCGCTCCCGGAAAAATTGTAGCACCTCTCCCGCGAAAGGCAGCGCCGTGTCCCTCAGAAAATCATCGTCTCCTGAAAACTGACAAAACATCAACATCATAAACGCGATCTCCAACTGCCCATTTACATGCCAGCCGATATAGCGATTCACACACTCTGGCTTCTCCTCCCCAATGTGGGTGTAGCCAAAGTTTGAATCCGCATAGGTCCCATAGAATGTAAAGGTCTCGGGCAGCAAAATTCCCCCGCAGCCAAAAGTATTGCGAGCCCTATCCCGGCAAATGGGCATCAGCTGTTTACAGAGCTGGAAGAACGACCGCATCCCCTCAAAATCGCCAGAATACAACATGTCCCAGTAAATCAGGCGAGTATTTTGGATCCAATAGGGTTCCCCCCAAAGTCGATAATCATAATCCTTTTCGTTCCATGGCGAAGGATGGACCGTAAAAATTGAGCCGTTAAACTTAATCGGCATTTTGCCGCGGCCAGCGCAGCCGTTCATGTATTTTTGTAGGGTATACCCTCTGGACACTAGCTCTGCTTCCGGAGTCCCACCTGCGAAGAGATAGTACTCACCAAAAAACCGGCCCCACCAGTCACGATTCTTTCTCAGGGCATCGGAATAGGAAGTGGAAAATAATTCGTCGGCCAGCCTCTCGGTTTCCAAGGCCCACATTTCCGGGGTTGCTGACATTCGGCAGTCCTGCAAGATATACAGGATATGCCGCGTATTTGGCTCCGCCTCAAGCCTCGTCTGCACTCGGGCAAATCCTTCTCCTCCCACGACGCATCCAAACGTTCGATTCCGTATGGGGTCCTCGCCGATATGCTCCGCGAGATTCTGATTCAAAACCGTATAGGCATAGTACGACCACTGATTAAAATGGCACCATTGCAGACGGTCAGCTGGACAAAATACCCGATCCGCGCTCTCCTTAACCAAAAAAGGCGCGCTGCCATACCCATAGCACGATTCATCCTTCGGATTCAGGACGCGCTCCCGATCCCGGTAGTTGATCTGTTCAACAGTCACCGGCACCTTTCTCGCCGCGTCCACGCGCACGGCCAGCAGCGGAGTGTCCACAAAAGCGGACACGGTGATCCGCACCTGACCGGCGGTATCCCGGATGCGAACACAACCATCGGCCAAATCCAACTCCAACTCCGGCAGGTTATCCCGTGAAAAGACACCCGGTATGTGTACTGTGATATATCCTGTTTTCATTAGACGCCCGGACTCTCCAAAACTATCAGTCTTGCTCAGCAGCAGGTGAAGTCTGCTGTCTTCCTCCAGCCAGACATTTGCGCCGCAGTCGCCCCCTCCAATGGGAACGCTCTCCCGTGAATTCTTTGAAAATCCTTTCTTCTTTACGTTGGCGTCCGTAACTCGATAGGCCATTGTATCCCTCCTTGTACTGCATTTTGTCTCATTATACTAGACATGGGCCGTGATGTAAAGTTCCACTGAATAAGTTTAGCAAAGAATTCATTTCTTGCTTTCTCTCATAACCAATGCTATAATGGCTGCAACGAAAAGTATCAGGAGGCGTGCCGGAGCGTCACAAATAGCCCTCTTCGCCCCGCCGCGTGTGCTCCGGAATGGAGGTTTGTATGAATGTACTAGTTATGACCGATGCCGAGGGACTCTGCGGCATCTACCAAAATGAACAAGTCAATGCGACACATCCTTTGTATGGGGAATGCCGGCGGTATATGACCCGGCAGATTAATGAATTAGCGGCAGGATTTAAAGAGGCGGGCGTAGAGCGCGTGTATGTCCGGGACTGCCATGGCGGAGCTTGCAGCGCCATCTGGGAGGACATTAGCGCCGATGTGGACCGCATTATCCAAGGGGATACCGGGACAAATCGGATGCCGTACATCGAGTCCGTGGATGCTGTAGCTCTGTTGGGGTATCACGCTATGGCAGGGACTCCGACCGCTGTTTTGGAGCATACGATGATATCGACCCTGTGGCAGAAGTTTAGGATCCATGATACAGAAGCCGGCGAAATCTTGCTGGATGCTAGCATCGCCGGGGATCACGGGAAGCCAGTGATCCTTGTGGCCGGGGACGATTACGCCTGTGCAGAGGCTCAGCGGCAGATTCCCGGCGTCGTGACGGCGCAGCTTAAAGAGGCAATGTCCTGTTACGGCGCGGCGATGCTCTCTCCGTCGGCGGCATATGCCCTCCTCCGCCAAAAAGCTGCTGAAGCCGTCGCCGCCTATCCATCGGTACAACCCATTGTCCAGCCCAGGCCTGTGATTCTGTCGCTGGAATTGATTGAGCGCGGTCAGCTTCCTCACCCCGAGGCAAAGCCCTATATGAAAATTACAGGCCCTCGCTCCTATCAGGTACAGGGCAGTACGGTGACGGAGGCATTATTCCGGCTTTTCTAACTTCATCACAACTTCTTTTTATTTATCCGTTGCAAACAAATTTGTTGTACGATATAATAGTAAAAACTTTTGACAACGAGCAGGAGGAGCGATCCATGTTCAAAAAAGAATGGAAAGACTGTTATGTACACTGCGATGATCAGCGTCTGACCATTGGAAACGCTGCTATTGAGCGACGCTATCTGATTCACGGCGGCCACTTCATCCCCGCCGCAATCGTGAATAAGAAAACTGGGCACATCTGGCAGGGAAATCAGGTGGACTATATTGTACCTTCCAACTCCTTCCTCAGCGCCGCTGAGGCAGAGACGGACCTTGCTGTATCCATTGAGGACCAGGATGGGCTCTCCCATTCCTTCATGAAGGCCTCCATCACCATGGTGCAGGGAGAGAGAACCATCCTTTGGGAGCTGATGGTCTTCCCGTCCAGCCAAGGACAAAGAATCCCTTTCATTACCTCAAACATTCGCCTATTTGCCGCTGCGCCCGTAACGCTGGCTTCCATCCAGCCATCCTCTGCGCCAGCCGCGCCGGAAGGTCTTCATTTTATACCGTCGGATGCGGATTGCATTGACTGCGTATCGCTCCCCGCTGGGCACTATAAGTTTGAATCCGTCCGCCTCTACGACCGTACCGACAATCACGACACCTTAGTCAAGGTTGACTCGCAGATGCTCTACAAAAACGAGCCCTACCAAGCCGATGGCAATCTATTCATCCTCCATGATTACGTCCGGGACGAAGCGCTCATGCTGGTCAAAGAGGCTCCCACTCACATGGCTTCCCTTGGCAGGTCCACAGGCGACCTCCATATTGATGGAAAAAAATCCGTACAGATTATCGGCTCTGGACTGGACGGCGCTGTTATCGACCCAGAGGGAATCTTCAGCTACAGCTCCACTGTCGGCGTCGGCGGGCGACAAGAATTGGACGGACTCTATCTCGATTTCTACCGTCAGCAATATAAAGGCGAATCTTGCCAGCATACCTTTACTATGTCTAACACATGGGGCGATCAAAGCCAGGACAGTGCCATCTGCCACGATTTTATGATGCGGGAGA
>JAHZBS010000199.1 GCA_019423265.1 Clostridiales bacterium | reverse complement strand
ACCATGAGCGGCGCGATAAAAAAGATGACCAGCATTCTCGACACCTGCTCGAGGACCTGGTCGATGGCGGGGACGGTCATTTTTTGAATTCCATAAAAATAGGCTTTAATACAGGAAGAGGTCACGCAGAAGGGAAGGGCCAGGCTGACGATCCGAACAGATGAGGCGGTGCGGCTGTCGTGGAGAAAGTGAACGGCGATAAAATCCGCCTGGGTTATCAGAAGCGCCACGAAGATCAGGCTGGAGAGGACGGCCATAGAGCAGCCGGCCAAGAGAATCCGGGACATGTTGCGGTCGTTTCGGTTGGCCTTTTCAGCGGCCACCAGTTTGGATATGGCGAGATAGATGCCGGAGGCACAGAAGGTATACGCAAGGAAATAGACCGGAGAGATGAGCTGAAAAAGTCCCATGCCCTCCGATCCCATAATATTGGATATGTAGATGCGGTACAGAAATCCAAGGAGCCGGGAGATGAGTCCAGCGGCCACAAGGATCAGGGTTCCAGTGAGAAATGAGTTTTTTCGCATAGGGCATCCTGCTTTCGAAAGTCTGGTATCATCCTATTCCAGAACGTAGCGGCCTATGACAGACAATCAAAAATTTGGAGGGACAGCATGGCGAGACGAATCTGTTTTTCAGGCAAAAGCGGCATAGGAAAATCCGTGATCCTCTCCAACCTCAGCGAGGCGTTGGCTCGGATGGGATATGGGGTCTTGCAGGTCGGCAACGACTGCGGCATGACATCGACGAATCTGCTCATGAAGGGGCAGGAGATGCCCGCCATGATGGAGGATTACCGGGAGCAATATACCGTTTCGGCAAAGGAGTATATCGCAGAGAGTCCCTGCGGCGTCTACTGCCTGGAGCTAGGCGGTATCGCATCCGGCTGTGGCTGCCAGGCGCGGAGCGTCAGCATTGCGGATGAGATTCTGCGGGAGCAGCGGATTGAGGAGCAGTTAGGGCTCGATTTTGTTTTGTACGATGTGTCAGGGGACATTCCCTGTACGGGATATAGTCTTCCTTTGCGGGACGGAACGATGCAGGAGAGTATCATCGTAACCAACAGTACCTACCCGTCCCTTTCCACCGCCAACAGCATTCTGACAGCCATACTGAAAATCCGGGGTTGCCGGGAATTTCCCGTTCGCCTGCTGGTCAGCGGCGCAGGCGACAGGGGGGCCGTGGACATTTTGACAGACTATGGCCGGCAGACAGGGGTGGAGATTCTGGACGTGCTTCACTGTGACGGGGAGATTCACCGGCTTGCCGGGGAAGGGTACACGGTCTGGGAAGCGGAGCCGGATTCGGCGGCGGCCGCGCAGATTGGGAAGATCGCAGAGAGGCTGTCGCAAGCGCCAAAGGGCGATCCCTTGCAGGCTATGGACCGCAGGGAGCTGATCCTCTGGTGGCGCCGGCGGATCGGCGGCGGACCGGGGAGAGGTGGCCTGGAGTCCAGCCGGAGAAATTTTGAGGAGGCGGATGAGGGTGGAGCTGGATCTTGCCATCCATAATGGAACCGTAATCGATACGGAAAAGCGAAGACGGCTTTCTCTCAATGTGGGCATACGCGGCGATAAAATTGTAGCGGTCACGGCGCAGACGCTGAAGGCGAAGCGGGTTATCGATGCCGGCGGCCTCGTTGTCAGCCCTGGATTCATCGACGTACACGCCCATTTAGACGGCTACGCCTATGGGGGAGAGCTGGCGGCCTGCCAGGGAATCACCACATCCATTGGAGGAAACTGCGGCTTGAGCCCCATAGGGATGGAAGATTTTTTTCAAGCGCAAGAGCGAGACGGATATCCGATCCACCAGGCGGAATACGTGGGGCATTCTTTCTCTCTGCGGCGGGAGGTCGGCCTGCTGAACCCCTATGTCCCCGCATCGCCGGAGCAGATCGCCAGGATGGAGTATCTAGCGCAAAAGGCGCTGGAAGAGGGGGCCTGTGGCATTTCCTTTGGATTAGACTACTCCCCGGGCGCCTCCCTGGAGGAAGTTCGAGCGCTGGCCAAGCTCTGCGCTGCGAAGGATCGGATCATGCCGGTCCACACAAGGCTATTTACCAGGTACGATCTGGACTCGCTGACGGAAATTCTAAGCGTCGCGCGGGATACAGGGGTACGGCTGCTGTTTTCACATTTCGTGTACCAGTATGGCGAAGGGGATCTGGACAGCGCCCTTGAGATTGTGGACAAAGCAAGGGACGCGGGCATGGATATCCATATTGACAGCGGGATGTACACGGATTGGGCCACCTATATCCACACCGCAACCTATGACCTTCAAACGATCCACGACAACGGGATGCATTTTCACGACATGCTGGTGGCAACCGGGCCGTATATAGGCCAGCGTCTTGACTTGGCCCTATACACCAAGATGCGAAACGAGTACCCCGATGAATCCGTCATCTACTGCAATCACCTGAAGGATGAGGCGCACCGGACACTGCGCTGCCCCTACGCCATGCCGTCCACGGATATGGGGGCTTATGCGCCTGGAGAAGGGCATCCGCAGATTGCCGGCACCTTTCCCAAATTCATAAAGGATATGGTTCGCATTGGAGGGGAGCTGGGCCTGGAAGAAGCTCTCAGCAAAGCGACGCTGCTGCCGGCGAGGCTCTTTGGTGTTCCCGGAAAGGGCAAGATCCAGGAGGGCTTTGACGCGGATATTACCGTCTTTGATTTTGACCGTCTGTCTGATTTGGCGGTGTATCCCGATCAGGGACGGCCGGACACAAAGCCGGTTGGAATTGAATATGTTATGGTAGCGGGAGATCTGGTGGTGGATCGGGGGATCTATCAAAGTTCACAAAAGCCAGGCCGGGCCATTCGGTACTTATGATAAAACAGAAAAAATACTGACAGCCCCTTGACAAAATTGTGAAGGGGTGTTATTGTATATACAAACCTGAGTAAAATACTCGGAATTAAAAGCAAGCAGGTGATGCAGTTGAAGCTTTCAACAAAAGGACAGTATAGCCTGAAAGCAATGGTAGACCTGGCGATCCACTATAGCGACGATGTGGTGACCATATCCCAGATTGCAGGCCGACAGGGCGTGTCGGAGAGCTACCTGGAGCAGCTGTTTCCAAAGCTCCGCAAGGCGGGGCTGGTGGAGAGCGTCCGGGGGGCCGGCGGCGGGTATAGGTTGGCGAGATCGCTGGAGAGCGTGAGCGTAGGCGATATCCTCCGCGCCGCCGAGGGAGATCTCATCCCTGTGGAATGCGTTCTGACCAGCGACAAGGAGTGCAGCCGGGAGGATTCCTGCGTTGTCAAATATGTTTGGAAGAAAGTGACAGACAGTATCAACGAGACAGTGGACAATATAACATTGGCGGATATGGTGAAGCAATATCAGGAAATCAAAGCTTAGGGCAGGAAATGGAGGAGCAGCAATGGAGAGGAAGGTTTATGCGGATCACTCCGCCACTACGGCGGTGAGGCCGGAAGTATTGGAGGCGATGCTGCCGTATTTTGCGGAGGAATATGGAAATCCGTCCAGCATATACGCCATCGCCAGAAGCAACAAACAGGCGGTGGAGACGGCGCGGGAGCAGGTAGCCAAGGCGATCAACGCCAAGGCTGACGAGATTTTCTTTACAGGGTGCGGGACAGAGTCGGATAACTGGGCATTGAAGGGCATCGCGGAGAGTTACGCTGACAGAGGAAATCACATCATTACCACAGCGGTGGAGCACCACGCAATTCTGCACACATGCCAGTATTTAGAGAAGCAGGGAAAGCGGGTTACCTACTTGCCGGTGGACGAGGATGGCGTCGTCTCCGTGGAGGCGCTGAAAAATGCAGTCGATCAGGACACCATCCTGGTGAGTATCATTATGGCAAACAATGAAATCGGAACCATCAATCCCATTGAGGAAATCGGAGCCTTTCTCCATGAGAAGAAGATCCTATTTCATGTGGACGCTGTGCAGGCGGTGGGGAGCCTCCCAATCGATGTACAGGCTATGCACATTGATCTCTTATCCCTGAGCGCACATAAGTTTTATGGTCCCAAGGGCGTGGGAGCCCTCTATGTCCGCAAGGGCGTCAAGCTCCGCTCCTTCATCCACGGCGGAGCCCAGGAGAGAGGGCGCCGGGCCGGGACAGAGAACGTGGCTGGCATCGTGGGCTTGGGAAAGGCCATCGAGCTGGCGACTTCCGAGTTGGAAGCAAGGCGGGCTCAGTTGATCCCCATGCGGGACCGCCTGATCGATGAGGTTTTGCGCAGAATTCCCTATGTTCGCCTCAATGGCGCCCGGGAAAACCGCTTGCCGGGCCATGTGAATTTCAGTTTTCAGTTCATCGAAGGGGAGTCCCTGCTGATACTGTTGGATATGGCAGGCATATACGCATCCAGCGGTTCAGCCTGTACGTCGGGGTCTTTAGATCCGTCCCATGTACTGCTGGCCATCGGGCTGCCCCACGAGATCGCCCACGGCTCCCTGCGGCTGACCTTTGGCCGGGAGAACACCATGGAGGAGGCGGACGATATTTTGGAAGAATTGCCGCCCATCTTAGAGCGGCTTCGGGCGATGCCGACTTTGTAT
>JAHZBS010000198.1 GCA_019423265.1 Clostridiales bacterium | reverse complement strand
TGCGGATACGGACCCCTATCTCCCCATAGGAGGCGAATGGAATTTAGTCTTACAGAGCACAATTCCAGTCGTCTTATCAGTATCATGTATAGCAGATTACCTGTTGTTATCCGGTTACATTCCAGTTTAAAGAGTCTGACGTATTTCGTCAATCCCTTTAAATGCTGAATTTACTCTTCACTATGGATTTTAACTTTACTTGTGGAATTTTCTTTTTCACTCAAGCTCAAAAGGGGCACAGCATCCGCCATGCCCCTATGTCCCAAGGTTTAAATTTTTGTCAATGTGATTAAGTACGAGCTGAACAGCGGGGCCGTAAGAAATACAGAGAAACGTTGGCCGCTCAAAATTTCTTCCCTGACAAGTGTAAGGTCATGGGTCTCATCTAACAGATAAAACTGGGCCTTCACGCCTTTATCGCAGCTAAATCCCTGGATATTCAATTTGATCTCTTCCGGCAGAGTCGCATCCTCATCGCAGTAATGCGTAACCATGACGGCGGCATTTCCGTCATTCCGCGCCGCGCAAGCGTATAGATTGTCCCCCTCACACGACACTTCTGCACTGCGGCCCAACGTATACAGCGTGTTGAACATCTTAAAAGGATAGTAGCCTTTGAGACATTCACATACCAGGTCGGTATTGTACATGCCGTTCATCGCACAGGGCCGTGCATCATAGTACATCAGCATGTCCAGAGAAGAGGACTGGCACATGCACATCGTTCCCGCGATAAAGGAGGCTCCCTTTAAGCTTTTCTCTGTCTTCAGAGAGCGGATCCAGCCGTCGCCCTCCCAGTCTGCCACATAGTTCCACTCATCCAGTATGTTTTCAGCCTGAGAAAATCCGTATCGATCCAGCAGGGCGCGTATCTGCTCCGCTGTGCCGCTCACTTCTCTCGGGTCAGTGGAATATGTATGCCAAGAAAAAAAGTCCAAGGGCGCTTTCAGCTGTGATAAGAAATCCTCCGCCCACTGAAGGTCGATGGCAAGCGCAGGTCCACCGATTTTAAGATTGGGAAAACACTGCTTTAGATGGGTCGCCGCCACGTGGTAAAACTCAAAAAACTGAAGCTTCGTCCCGCCCCAAGTCTTTTTGTGCGTCGAATCATCGGGGTCAAGATTGGGCTCGTTCCAGATCTCCCAATACTCGATATTCTTAAAGAACCCGTTGGCCCAGCCTTCATTGTAATGCCTGATAATATGCTCGCAGATGACAGCCCACTTTTTAAAGTCCTTCGGAGGCAGCGTTCCATACTTTTTCGGCCAGTGTTCAATCTTGGACCCAAGGCGGTAAAAAACCTTGGTTCCCGCCATCTCGATCATCTTGAGATAGTCATCCGTAAGCTCAAAGTCATAGGAATCCGGGGCATACGGATCACTCTCAAAGTTTGGAAAAATTGCATGCACATCCACAATGTGCTCCCCGCCATAGTCCTCGTAGAATGCCGCATCGTGGGTTCTCGCATAGGGAATTCCCGCTTCCCGGTAGCTGTCCACATTGGTGATTCTCTGGTCTGGCGCGTATTTATACACAGGTCCGTTGTTGACGGCGTGCATCGGTTTGATTTTTCCGATCTCACTATTGAAATCAATGTCTATATTGACCATTTAGACCCCTCCCTTTTCTGCCGTAAGTATAGCATAAAAGCAAATCGAAGTAAACATTTCCCCCAAAGAAATATTTTCGTATCCCCTCCTCCCCAAACGTTCGCACTCCGCGAACTTGGGGCACACTTTCCTTTAGGACAGCGTTTGCTCTTGGTTTTGTTTTTTTTGCTTGCGCTTCTCCGCAATAAACGAATACAACTTTTCAATGGCCTGGTCCAAGCCGCCGGTCTCATCGATAAGGCCCTCCCGCACAGCTTCCTCCCCGATGATGATGGTCCCCACATCCTTTGCCAGCTTTCCCGTATCCAGCATCAGTTCTTTAAAGCGCCGGGCCGATATTTTAGAATTTCGGACGACGAACTCCACGATCCGATCCTGCATCTTTTCAAAATAATCGAAGGTCTGGGCAACTCCGATGACCAACCCCGACATGCGAACCGGATGGATGGTCATGGTGGCTGTCGGCACGATGAAAGAATAGTTGGTGGACACCGCCAGCGGAACGCCGATGGAATGCCCACCCCCCAAAACCAGCGAAACCGACGGCTTGCCAAGGTAGGCGATCATCTCCGCAATCGCCAGCCCGGCTTCAATATCGCCTCCCACCGTATTGAGCAAGATCAGCAAGCCGTCGATGTCATCATTATCCCGAATCGCCGCCAGCTGCGGCAGGATATGTTCATACTTGGTCGCCTTGGTCTGCGGTGGCAGCGCCATATGCCCCTCGATCTGGCCGATGATCGTAAGGCAATAGATGTTTCCTCTCGGATTCTTTTTTTTCGTCAAGGGCGTCTGGGTCTGTCCGAAATCTTTAAGCGTCTCATTGTACTCTTCCGGTATCTCTGTCTCTTCTTTTTCTGTCTCCAACGGCTCTTCCACGATGTCTTCTTTCGGGTCCTGGTTTTGTAGCATACAAAAACCTCCTTGTCCAATACTCGTGTCTAGTATTTTCCAAAGAGGGTGTATTTATTCCTATCGATTGGTTGAACCAAAACCTCCGGTGCGCCGGCGGTTGACGGGCTCATCGTCATCGGTGCGAAAATACTTCTGAAAAATGCCCTGCGCAAACGCATCCCCGGCCTTCAGCTTCACCGCCGCATCCCCGCCGTTGTAGATCCCGATCTTCAGATGGCCTTCATTGTCCGCCCACGCATAGTCCGCGTCGATCACCGCCACGGAATTCACAAGGCGGACTCCATACTTAAATCCAAGGCTGGACCGGATGTAAATTCCCAACCACATATCGTCCTCCATGACCGCTCTGAGGCCCGTTGGGACCACAAGAACTTGGCCAGGCTCCAGGGCAAAGTCAAAGGGCGTGTGAAAATCATATCCGGCTGATACAAGCGTCCCCCGCCGGGGAATGACGATACCCGCATACTCTTCTTCGATCTGCGAAGCTGTCACCTGCACCCCCGGCATGGCTAGACGGTCTTTCTGGTACTGGGCCAGACTGATCTTATGAATGGCGATCATGGCGCCTCTCCGATCTCTCAGCCTTCTCCGGGCGCTCTGCCGCCCCTTCCTTCGGCGGCAAAAGCGCGCGCCTGGAAACTTTGACCTTCCCCTGATCGTCCACTTCCGTGACCTTCACCATGATCTCATCGCCAACCTTCAGAACGTCCTCCACTTCCTTGACGTGCTCGTGGCTGATCTGCGAGATGTGAAGCAGCGCATCCTTGCCCGGGAAGATTTCAACAAAGGCGCCAAACTTGGCAAGGCGTACCACCTTGGCGTTGTAGATCTCACCGATCTCCACATCCTTGGCGATGGTCTCGATGATCTGAATCGCTTTCTTCGCCATCTCATCGTCAACGCCGAAGACGAAGACCCGTCCATCTTCTTCAATATCGATCTTAACTCCCGTCTCATCGATGATCTTATTGATCATCTTACCCTTGGGACCGACCACCTCCCCTATCTTCTCCACATTGATGCGAGTCTGGAAGATCTTCGGCGCATAGGGGGACACCGCGGCCCGCGGCTGTGAAATGCAGGGCAGCATGATATCGTCCAGGATATACTCTCGCGCCTTGCGGGTGTTATAGATGGCCTGCTCAATAATCTCCCTTGTCAATCCCTGAACTTTAATGTCCATCTGAATCGCCGTAATGCCCTTATGCGTGCCGGCTACCTTGAAGTCCATATCGCCAAAAAAGTCTTCCAACCCCTGGATGTCCGTGAGCAGGATGAAATCATCATCGGTATCCCCTGTGATCAGGCCGCATGAAATGCCGGCTACAGGAGCCTTGATGGGAACGCCCGCCGCCATCAGCGACAGCGTGCTGGCGCAGATGCTTCCCTGGGAGGTCGATCCATTGGAGCTCAACACTTCCGAGACCAGGCGGATGGCGTAGGGGAACTCCTCCTCCGACGGCAGAACCGGAACCAATGCCCGTTCCGCCAAAGCGCCATGGCCGATCTCCCGGCGTCCAGGTCCTCTGGAGGGTTTCGTCTCCCCTACGGAGTAGGATGGGAAATTATAGTGGTGGATGTACCGCTTGGAATCCTCCAGTTCATCCAGGCCGTCCAACCGCTGCTGGTCGCTCAGCGCGCCCAGGGTTGCGATGGTCAGAACCTGTGTCTGTCCTCTGCGGAACAATCCGCTGCCATGAGTCCGAGGCAGCAGATCGATCTCCGCCGACAGCGGACGGATCTCATCCAGCGCCCGCCCGTCGGGGCGCTTGTGATCCTCCTTGATCATCTTCCGCACCGTCTTCTTCTGATATTGATAGATGGCCTCCGCGATATAAGGCCGGAACCGCTCCTGATCTTCCTCCGGCAGCGCGTCCACAGCGGCCGCAAACTCATCTGTCAGCGCATTGACCCGCTCTTCGCGCACCTGCTTGACATCGCTGAAAACAGCCTCCTCCATCCGCTGGGGTGAGATCACGTCTCTCAGCATCGCAAACACTTCTTCCGGAACAACCTGTTCCTCGTAGGCATGCT
>JAHZBS010000197.1:1525-4561 GCA_019423265.1 Clostridiales bacterium | reverse complement strand
TGTGCAAGATCGCGATGCCTGTAGATGCAAAGCGGAATATGATGAATGCTTCCAGCAATTATGAAATCATTGAAGGGATCCTATCTGCGATCAGGGATCGAAAGGCTGTGAAATTGCATTGCCCGGGGGTATTCGGTGAAATCGGAGGGTATCCGGTTGTGATCGATGGGACCTTGGATACAATACGCGCCTATATTGACGAAGAACGATTTGATATAGGCAGTATGCGCAAAAAGAATAGAGAATCCATCTATCTTGACGGGATCAAGGATGTGGCGGATGGCGTCTTGTATTATACAGATGAATTGGTGGATAAAGTGCAGATGGCATTTGGGGTTTCCCTCTCAAAAGAGGTTAGGTTTGAGAAGATCGAGGATGTCGCACAGTTTTTGATTACGGAAGTAATTGAAAAGAATAAATAACCACAGGAGATTAATATAATGAAAAAGGTGTACACTTGTTTTTGTACGGACGTTATCCATGAAGGGCATCTCAATATCATAAAGAATGCGCAGCAATATGGAGATGTGATCATTGGCGTACTTAGCGACGAGGCGATGGTGAAATTTAACCGGTTTCCCACGATTAGCTTTGAGGAACGGATTCAGATGGTCAAGGATATCGAGGGCGTTAGCAGAGTCGTGATCCAGAATGAAATTATGTATAATACGGTTATTGCAGAGATACAGCCGGACTATGTGATACATGGCGATAATTGGACGAGCGGCCCGATGAAAGCCATTCGAGATAACGTTGTCGCCCTGCTGAAGGAATACGGAGGGCGTGTGATTGATGTCCCTTATACGTACAATGACAATGTCAAGCGCATTGATGATCGGTTGAAAGAAAGGCTAGCGATGCCGGAGCTTCGCAGGAAACGTTTAAAACAGCTTTTGAGCCTGCGCCCCATTGTAAAAACGATAGAGGTTCATAGCGGTCTGACCGGCTTGATTGCTGAGAAAACAATCGTTGAGCATGAAGGGGAATTTGATCAGTTTGACGCTATGTGGATCAGTTCCCTTTGTGATTCCACCGCAAAGGGGAAGCCTGATATAGAATTGGTTGATATGACATCGCGTTTTCGGACAATCGATGATGTCATGGAGGTTACGACCAAACCCGTTATTTTTGATGGTGACACCGGTGGATTGATCGAGCATTTTGTTTATACAGTCCGCTCACTTGAAAGAATGGGCGTGTCGGCTGTTATTATTGAGGATAAGACAGGGCTTAAAAAGAATTCACTATTTGGCACGGAGGTAGCGCAAGTTCAAGACACTATCGAACACTTTTGTGAAAAGATAGCGGCCGGCAAAAAGGTTCAGTTGACAGATGACTTTATGATCATTGCCAGGATCGAGAGCCTAATCTTAGAACAGGGAATGGACGATGCAATGAACCGCGCATTGGCGTACGTAAAGGCTGGAGCCGATGGAATTATGATTCATAGCCGCAAGGAAGATCCAGATGAAATTCTGGAATTTTGTGATCGGTTCCGTTTGGAGGATAAAGAGACGCCAATCGTTGTTGTCCCCTCGTCATTCAATTCTGTTAAAGAGTCAGAGCTTGCGGAACATGGAGTGAATATTGTGATTTATGCCAATCAGCTTACGCGGAGCGCATTTCCTGCCATGGAGCAAACTGCCAGGGATATATTAAAGTATCATCGCGCACTGGAGGTTGATTCAAGGCTGATGCCGATCAAGGATATTATCTCATTGATCGACGAATTATAATGCACCAAAACGCAGGAGGATGGAATAAACATGGATGTCAAAGAGCTAGTCGAGTCCATCGGCGCTGAGTTTTATACCGGAGTTCCGGACTCGCAGTTGCAGGCTTTATGTAACTATCTGATGAATACTTATGGAATTGATCCGCATCATCACGTAATTGCCGCGAATGAAGGGAATTGTACTGCGATGGCAGCCGGATACCACCTGGCGACAGGTAAGATCCCAGTGGTGTATATGCAAAATAGTGGTATAGGAAATAGCGTTAACCCAGTAGTATCACTGTTGAATGACAAAGTTTATGCGATTCCCTGCATTTTTATCGTAGGCTGGCGGGGAGAGCCTGGCGAACACGACGAACCTCAGCATATCTTCCAGGGGGAAGTTACGATTCGGTTGCTGGAGGATATGGGAATTACGGTATATATCCTTGATAGAACCACCACAGAAGCCGATGTTAAAGGGCAGATGGAGAGATTTCGTCCGCTTCTGGCCCGGGGGAAAAGCGTGGCCTTCGTCGTGCGCAAGCATGCCTTGCAATACGGCGAACGGGTGGAGTACCGCAATGATTTTGTCTTGAAGCGGGAGGAAATCATTGAACATATTGCGCGTATTGCACAGCAGGACATTATCGTATCGACCACTGGTAAAGCTTCGCGTGAGCTGTTTGAGATTCGAGAGAGGAACGGAGAGTCCCATCAGTATGATTTTCTGACGGTGGGATCCATGGGTCACAGCTCTTCGATTGCGCTAGGTATCGCATTGAACAAGCCGAATACGAAGATCTGGTGTATCGACGGGGACGGCGCTGCATTGATGCACATGGGAGCCATGGCGGTGATCGGAGCGAATAGACCAGAGAATCTCGTCCACATTGTTATCAATAACGAAGCGCATGAAACGGTGGGAGGAATGCCCACCGTAGGGGGATATATGGATATGGTGAAGATAGCGCAGGGGTGTGGTTATCTTCATGCTGTCCGTGTCGGAGACTTACAGGGCTTGGATGCGGCGTTAACGGAGGCCAAGAAGACCAATGGGCTGACGTTTATTGAAGTCAAAGCCGCCATTGGAGCGCGAAGCGATCTAGGCAGGCCAACGACCACCGCCAGAGAAAATAAGGAAAGTTTCATGAGGTATCTGAATAGTTTTCGTTATGCGGAGTAATTTTCTTAAATTTTTATAAAGATATAGGAACCCTTCTACACAAGTGGTATAATAGGAATGTATAGAGGGGTTTTTGTCTGACAATTTGCTACCTTAGAAAAGTAATATGGAGGGTATACAGTGGAAGAAATAGAAT
>JAHZBS010000197.1:0-1515 GCA_019423265.1 Clostridiales bacterium | reverse complement strand
GTTACGAAAGCTTGAACTAGATATACTCATCGATTTCGCTGAATATTGTGACAAGCATGATCTGCGCTACTACCTTTACTATGGAACACTATTGGGAGCTATCCGGCATAAGGGCTTTATTCCGTGGGATGACGATGTTGATGTGATCATGGCAAGGCCTGAGTATGAGCGCCTGCTGTCACTAACACAAAAGGACCCGGTTGGGCCTCATCTGAAGCTTTGCTATTACAAAAATTCAAAACGATGTGTCTTTCCTTTTTATAAATTGATAGACACCCGTACAGAGGGGTTAGAGCGCAATTTTCGGGAGGAATTTAGATCGGGCGTCTGCATCGATATATTCCCTGTGGATGGGGTTCCGTCCGGCAAGTTGCGAAGGGAGTTTTTCTTCTTTCGAACGATGTTGAAGAAAAAAATTCTGTATTACTGCATTCATGAATTTAACCCTGACGCCGGCGTGATTCGGAGAATACGCCAAACTCTCCTTTACTATATATTTCGAAATATGGATTATAGAACAATATGCAAAAGTTTAGAGAAAAGTGCAAGAAAATATGATTTTGCTGGCAGCAAAGAGATAGCGGTCACTGTATATGGCGATGGTAAAAGAGAAATTGTAAGCCGGCATGTTTTAGAAGGGGAAGCATGGATGGACTTTGAAGGGCACTCCCTTCGAGTTCCCGCCGGATACAAGGAGTGTCTGCATAGTCTATATGGAGATTATATGCAATTGCCGCCGGAGACAGCACGAGTACCGCAGCATTCTTTCCATGCATGGTGGAAACAACACAGGAATGGAGAAGGTGCTTGGCGAAATGAGTAGCATAAAACATTTTTTTAAATCATCGATCGTCTATTTCATAGGAAATGTATTGACCAAAATAATGTCCTTCTTTCTACTGCCGTTATACACCTACCGGATCAGTACGGAGGCTATGGGATACTATGACCTTTCGACCTCATACTTGAATATTTTGATTCCCGTTATCTGCATGGAAATCTGGACTAGCATAATGCGGTATATGTTTGATTTCTATGAGACTAAGGGCAAGTATAAGGCAATTTTTAATGGGCTATTGATCTTCGGCGGTTCAGTGATAGTATATACCCTGCTCTTTGTCGTTCTGGGACTGACCAGCAATATCCAGTGCCTCATCCTAATTTTCTTCTATGGCATCTTTACTATGTTGCAAAATATTTATACATCCATTGCCAGAGGGCTGGAATACAATACAACATTTGTCATATCGGGGATCGTTGGCAGCCTAGTTAATTTCCTTTCCAATATCATTATGATTCTGGGATTGAACAGGACATTAAATTCGCTATATATCGCCATGATTATTGGTCTTGTCGTTCAGATTTTGATCTTGGAGGGGCGAATTCATCTATTCCGGCATCTCTCATTTCAATTGTTCGACTGGGATTTGTTAAAAAGTATGCTGCGCTATTCTATACCGTTATCGGTCAATTCCGCTTGTTTCTGGTTTCTGACCAGTTATAATCGTGTAGGTG
>JAHZBS010000196.1 GCA_019423265.1 Clostridiales bacterium | reverse complement strand
ATGGACCACCCAGAAAAATATCCCCAGCTGACCATCCGTGTCTCCGGATACGCTGTCAATTTCATTAAGCTCACCCGGGAACAGCAGCTGGACGTCATCCACCGCACATTCCACGAACACGCATAAAGCACACGGAAAGGGGATCTACAGACATGCCTGATTCTACCATACAGGGATATATCCACTCCACCGAATCCTGCGGCACCGTCGATGGACCTGGAATCCGCTATGTTATTTTCATGCAGGGCTGTCCCCTGCGCTGCCAATATTGTCACAATCCTGACACCTGGAAACTCCAGGATGGCAGGATTGTGACCGCCGGCCGGCTTGTCTCTGAGGCGAAAAAATACAAGTCCTATATGCGTTTTTCTGGAGGTGGCGTCACCGTCAGCGGCGGTGAGCCTCTGCTACAGCCTGAATTTGTTGAGACGCTGTTTCGCCTCTGCCATGAGGAGGGGATCTCCACGGCGCTGGATACCGCCGGCAGTGTTCCCCTGGACCGCTGCCGCCCTGTCCTTGAGCACACGGATCTCGTATTGCTGGACATCAAGCATATGGATCCCGACCGCTATCGCAAGCTCACCGCCGGGGCGTTAGAGCCCACGCTGGAATTTGCCCGCTATCTTCAGGAGCAGGCGATCCCCACATGGATTCGGTTTGTGCTGGTTCCCGGTCTGACGGACCAGGAAGAGGGACTCCACCGCTTGGGCGCTTTTCTTCAGCCCATGGAGAATATTCAGCGCGTGGATCTTCTTCCCTTCCATAAGCTGGGGGAATATAAGTGGAAAACGCTGCAATATTCCTATACCCTATCGGATACGCCGGAGCCTACCAAGGCGCAGATTGCCGGGGCGGCCGCTATCCTGCGGCAGTATGGAATACCGCTTTCGTCTCCATCCTAAACATTTGTTGAAACGGTAAATGCACAGCTTCTACGGAATAAAAATTCACAAAAAATTTCCTTGCGCAAATCAAAGGAATACGGTAGAATAAGACTGTGTTATTTATAAAGGAATTCATCACACGATGAATATCAATACTTATAGGAGGTGCTATTTCCATGGCATACGTAATTAGCGATGAATGCATCAGCTGCGGCGCTTGTGAGGCGGAGTGCCCCGTCAGCGCGATTTCGGAGGGCGACGGCAAATATGTAATTGACGCCGACACCTGTATCGAGTGCGGTGCTTGCGCCGGTGTCTGTCCTGTAGGCGCTCCTTCCGCAGAATAAAAAAGTTTGCATTCCGCAACCAAAAGTTTGCGTCCCGCAATCAAAAGTTTGCATTCCGCAAACTTTTGGTTCTTCACACAAAGATCCGCCGTGAGGCGGATCTTTGTGTTTTAGGCCAACAATTCATTTTCATACTGTCGAAGATTCAGGCGATAGTAATGCCCTCGAGCTGCCATCAGTTCCTCATGGGTTCCATCCTCCACCACTTCCCCGTGATCGACCACCAGGATTCGGTCTGCCCCTCGCGCCGTCGATAGCCGGTGCGCGATGATAAAGGTGGTCCGACCCGCCATGAGCGCCTCCGTCGCTCTGCTGATTAGGACCTCTGTCTCACTGTCCACACTGGCCGTGGCTTCGTCCAATACAAGAATCGATGGGTCAACTAGCAGTGCGCGGGCAAAGGACACGAGCTGCCGCTCGCCGGTGGATAACAGGCTTCCCGCTTCTCCTACATCCGTCTGATACCCCTCCGCCAACCGGGAAATGAAGGCATCCGCATACACCATCTTCGCCGCCGCCTTTACCTCCTCTTCGGTGGCGTCCAGCCGGCCGTACCGGATATTTTCAAGGATCGAACCTGAAAATAAATGGGGCGATTGGAGCACATAGCCCAGGTTTTTGTATATATGCCGAAGTGGCAGATTTCGATAATCCTGTCCATCCAGGAGAATTCGACCTTCTGTCGGTTCATAGAACCGGCAGGCTAGATTGACGAGGGTTGTCTTTCCCGCCCCGGTCTCACCCACAAGGGCAACGGTCTCCCCAGGCCGGATGGTCAGATTGAGTCCGTGAAAAACCGTTTGCCCATCCTCATAGGAGAAATATACATTCTCAAAGGTGATGCCGCCATGTAACTTGGGCAGATGCGCTATGGACGCCTCGTCGGGATACTGCGCCTTAACCTCCGGGGTATCGTCCACCCGAACCGGCTGATCCAGCAGGGAAAAATACCGCTCCATGGCCGCCTTGCAGTTCTGGTATCGCTCCCCCACAGCTGACAGGCTGACAATATTGTTGTAAAGCGCAGTGGCATAGGAGATAAAGGCTGCCAGGGTTCCAACGCTCATGCTAGAATCAAGGCAGAGGGACGCGCCAAGGGTGACCACAATGCCCATGGTGAGACATCCCATAAAGTAGATTGCCTGTGAGTACGCGGAATTAACGCGGATCAGCGACATGGACACCTTTTTGACCTGCGTGGATTGTCCATAAAACTCTTCTGTCAACCTGTCCTCCAGATTCAGGCATTTAATATTTTTAGCTCCGGTTACGGTTTCCGAGAAAAAAGCCGTCATATCGGAGCCCTGCCGCCGCGCCTCCCGCTGGCGTTTGATCATCAATCTGCTAAAAACCTTGATGAGGATCAGGATCAGCGGTATGGTGGCTATGATAATCAGCCCCATGCGCCAATCAAGCGCAAGCATGACCACGGTAAAGAACCCGAGGCGAAACACACAGCTTCCGCGCTGATGGACGAACTTAGTTGGAAAAAACGCAATGATGTCCACGTCCCGCATGAACCGTTCGATAATCCATCCCGAGCGCGCCGTATCATAGTAATCCAGCGAGAGACATTCCAGTTTTCCAAATAGATCCCGCCGCAGCGCGTTGAGCAAATAACCCCAGCTTCGAGCCCAGGATTTTAGGCCCAGAGAGACAAATACGGTGGACAGCGCGATAAGCGCAAGGTAAATCCCTATATATTCCCAGATCCCCTCAAGGGAACCCGACTCCGCAAAGCGGTCAATGCCCTCCCTCAGCATGATGGGAAATATTGTATCCAGCGCTGCCAGCATCGCAAGGACAAAGATGCCGAAGGCGAGTTCACCGCGAAATGGTTTTAGGTATGACAGCAACCGGTTTAGCATCCCGCGCCCGTCCCGCTGAATCTGCGTATCCGTTTTCTTCATCCCAGTCCCCCCTCCCGATGCGCCTTTTCCACATCCTCCATGGCCATATCACGGTCTGCGGACTGAATTTCCATAATGCGCCGATACAGCCCCTCCTCCGCTGCCAGCTCTTTGTGCGTCCCGCACGCTGTGATCTCGCCGTCCTCCATCACAAGGATGCGGTCGCAAGCCGCTAAGCTGTTGATGCGATGGGAGATCACAAAGATGGTCTTATTCGCTGCCGCCCTGCTCAGGGCCGACCGGATCCGCTTGTCGGTGTCAGCGTCCACAGCGGATAGCGAATCGTCAAGCACGAGAATCGGACAATTCCGAATCAGCGTCTGCGCGATGGCGATCCGCTGCCGTTGTCCGCCCGACACCGTCATGCCTCTCTCACCGACGACTGTTCCATATCCGTCGCGGAATGCCTGAATATCTTGGTCAACGGAAGCCATCTCCGCCGCAGCGCGGATTTCGTCTTCCCCCGCGCTCGGCTGTGCCATTGCAATATTGTCCGCCACCGTTCGTGAAAACAGGAAAGGCTCCTGCACCACAAAGCCCACGTTATTCCGCATATACTGGCGGGAGATTGTGTCAAGGTCATGTCCGTCGACTGTAATGCGCCCCGATGTCGGATCGTACAGGCGGACTAAGAGCTGCATAAGCGTCGATTTGCCTGAGCCCGCCTTCCCCAGAATTCCGATTGTCTCTCCTGGCGCCACATGCAGGTTTATATTTCGCAGAATCTGCCGCTCCCCATAGGAGAAGGATACATTCTCAAAGTCGATGTCTCCCTGGAGGGCTTTCTCTAACTCTTCGCCGTCCGGCATTTCCTGCTCCTCGCCGAGGATATCGTCGAGACGCCCCAGCGCCACCTGCGCCATTGCTATGGAGATCAGGATGTACCCAAAATACCGGAATTGGTTGATCGTCGTTGTCGAGTAGGAGATAAAGGCGACCACGGTCCCCACAGAGGTCAAGCCGCCTGCAACGCGGAAAATTCCCACGATGATCACTAGGGCTGTCTGTCCTAGAATCAGGGTCAGATAAAAGGGCCAATAGTATGCGGACGCATACTCTGTGTCGCGGACGCTGTCGCCCAGGCTCTGATTCAGCTTCTGAAAACGCGAGTTTTCATACGCTTGCCGGCCAAAGGCCTTGATCACTCGGATTCCCTGGACGTACGTGTGCATAAAGCTGGCCAGATCGTCACCGCAGCTCTTATTTTTTTCGAAGGCCCTCGCCATGACTCCTTTTGTAATCGACGTCAGAATAATCATGAACGGCACTAGGGCCACCGATACCGCGGTCAAGACCGGATCGATGGCGATCATGATGGCGAGATTGACGGCGATGGTAATCACGGCGCCGATGATGGACATTAAATCCTGAGACAGAAGGGATTGAATCTCACCGATGTCGGAGGAACAGCGCTGTAAAATATCCCCCGAAGGCGTCCGCACAAAATAATC